>JAISDH010000082.1 GCA_031264975.1 Bacteroidales bacterium | reverse complement strand
TTACTGTTTTAGTTATTTTTTCTCCCATAATTATTTATTTCTGTATTGTATAAATTCCATTTATTTGATTACTATTTTTATTTATAATTTTACTCATTTTTTTATATATTTTTATTTCTATATTGTATAAATTTCGTTGAAAGGGAGAACATAAAATTTTCTCCTGATATAATTTTTGCCGTAGCCGCATGTAGGAAAAAATCTTCCTGATATCTTTTTCGCTGTAACCGCATGTAGCGAAATTTCTTCCTGATATCTTTTTCGCTGCAACCGCATGTAGCGAAATTTCTTCCTGATATAATTTTTGCTGCAACCGTATGTAGCGAAATTTCTTCCTGATATAATTTTCGCTGTAACCGCATGTAGCGAAATTTCTTCCTGATATCTTTTTTGCTGTAACCGCATGTAGCGAAATTTCTTCCTGATATAATTTTTGCTGCAACCGCATATATTTTTCCATTCATAAGAGAAAAATGTAAGATGCCGAAAAACAGCGAGATAGATACAAGAACAAAATCGTGAAAAAGTGAACGAATAAACGAGTGAAGAATGTTTAAATATCGTCCCTCCTCTTTTGCCTTTCGGCAAATATATAGAGATTGCTTGAAGAAAAAAGCAATTGTTACAATAAATAATGTATACGTGTGTGTGTGTGTGTGTGTGTGTGTGTGTGTGTGTGTGTGTGTGTGTGTGTGTGTGTGTGTGTGTACACGCCCGCGTCTGCGCGTGAGAATAGAGAGAACAGACTATTTACCGAAAAAGGCAAATATTCAGTGGAAAGGAAAGAGGCAGCAAGCAACACGCAATAAGCAACAGGCAAGCATGCCAAGAAAAAGGCAGCAAGCAGCACGCAACAAGTAGCAGGCAGGCATGCCATGAAAAAAGCAGCAAGCAGCACGCAACAAGCAACAGGCAGGCATGCCATGAAAAAGACAACTTCCGCCTGTGAGGTCTGCGCATAGTTCACCCTTCCACTCGTAGGAGTAGAAATGTATTGCCTCGTATCTTTTTGTTTGTAACTTATATCTCTATTAATTACCATTTTTACTTTTACTTTAATATCTTTACGTATATCTTTAATGTCTTTATAACTATTTAATATTCGACTATTCTTTTTTGCGATAGCCAGTGCGGCAAAGGTACTATTTTTTTTTCTACGAAACGCATTTTGTATAATTTATTTTTATGAATTATTTTCATATTATTCTATAATCTATTGTCATTGTGTAAGAAAAAATTATATTCATTGTCGATTTTTTATTCATGAGCAGTCAAAAATATCTGTTTTGAGTGGCATTTTTGGAGGAATTTCAAGGAAAAAAGTTTTATCAGTAAGATAAATTTCGCTATAAAGCATCCCAATAAGCGCCCGAATAACACAGATTTTAAAAGACAACCACAGATTTTTTTCTTATCTGCGAAAATCTTTAAAATCTGCGTCATCTGCGTGCTACTCTTGGCATGCCTGCTTGTTGCCATCTTCCTTTCGCCCTTTCGCTCCTTCGCCCTTTCGCCCTTCTTGGCTTGCCTACCTGCTACCCAATTAATCACTAATCGTTAATCACTATTCCTGTCCGTTGTATTTCTTTTAGAAAATCGGAATAATCTTCGTCTTTGGCTATTATGTGAGGTTCTATCCGAAAATCTATAGCTTCACGAAGTCTCCAAAGAATGGGTTCTGTTTCTAAAAAGTTATAATCATCGTCCAAATGCTCTACCACCAAAGCAATATCAATATCGCTATCTTTATGCGGATTGCCTTTTGCATAAGAGCCAAAGAGCCAAAACTGCTCTATTTTAATGGGGAAAAAATTTGTAACCAAATCTTTATATGCACGTACCTTCTCTATTATATTCTCTCTATTATCCATTGTTGTAATTGTTTTGTTTCATTTAATATCTTTTAACAAACTTCTTTGGTTAATTGTCTGTATATTCTATCTTTATATTCCGGATAACGTGCTTTTATATGAAGAGGATTAAGTTGTCTTATAAAATCTTTTTGATTTTCAGTAAATGAGCTATAAAAATCACCTTTTGAAGCCAACATAACCAAATCGTGAGTAAATGGAGGTATTTCATCTATAAGTTTTACAAAATAGCCTTTCATTATTTTTTCAATAGCTTGATGACACATAAAACCAACATACAAATAATGTCCGCCTTGTAACAATGTTTCACCTGCTTTCAAATCTTCAATGGATAACTCTATCCAATACTTTATTTTTTCTTCTCTTGTCATACATTACTGTTCTTTGATTTTGCAAAAGTACTATATTTTTTTTAAAGAGCAAGAAAGCAAGGTACGAGGTACGGGCAACAAGCAGCATGCAACAAGCAACAGGCAGGAAAGCCGAGAAAATAGTGATTAATATTTATTTTCTTTCGCCTATTAAGCACGCAGATAACACAGATATTAAAAGACAACCACAGATTTTTTTCTTATCTGCAAAAATCCTTTAAATCTGCGTCATCTGCGTGCTACTCGCGGCTTGCCTGCTTGTTGCCTGTTGCTTGTTGCCTGTTGCCATCTTCCCTTCGCCCTTTCGCTCCTTCGCCCTTTCGCCCTTCTTAGCTTGCTGCCTGTTCTTTTTTTTATTTATTTCGGCTGCGTATTATAAATTTTTGTATTTTTGTCAACGGTATCAAAAAATAAAAATGAATTATCTTAGCGTAGAGAATCTAAGTAAGTATTATGGAGATAAACTCCTTTTTGAAAATATTAGCTTTGGAATAGACAAAGGACAAAAAATAGCGCTCATTGCCAAAAACGGAACAGGAAAGACATCGTTACTGAATATCATCAATGGGCTTGATATTCCGGATAGTGGCGTTGTTACGATGCGGGGAAATATCAGGACAGGTTATCTGCCTCAAATATTTGATTCGGAAGAAGATATTTCTGTATTAGATTCTATCTTTGATTCTTCTTCGCCGGTTACGGAAGCGATTAAAGAATATGAATCAGTACTTTCCCTGTTTAATGAAAATCCAAGTCAGGAAAATCGTTTACGCATGGAGGCGTCTATTGTGGCAATGGATAATTTACAGGCTTGGGATTTTGAAAGTAAAGCAAAAGAGATTTTGACCAAATTTGAGATTCGGGACGTCTTAAAAAACATACGGGAATTATCCGGCGGACAACGAAAAAAGGTAGCTTTGGTCAAAGTGTTGTTGTCGGACGTTGATTTTTTAATTTTGGACGAACCAACAAATCATTTGGATATCGAAATGATAGAATGGTTGGAATCATATCTTGCCGTGGCGAACATTACTTTACTAATGGTTACCCATGACCGTTTTTTTCTTGACAAGGTCTGTACTGAAATCATCGAACTCGAAAACGGAAATCTTTATCATTACAAAGGAAAGTATGATTATTATTTAGAGAAAAAAGAAGAGCGTATTGCCAATACAATGTCTGAAATAAACAAGGCAAAAGGGATATACCGTGCGGAACGGGAATGGATGCGCTCCACGCCACAAGCGCGTACAACCAAGGCAAAAGCCCGAATTGACAATTTTGAAAACATAAAGCAAAAAGCGTTTGTACAGGTAGAACAAAGAAATAAAAATTTTGCAGTACAAACGGAACGAATAGGGAATAAGATATTAGAGATTAACAATTTGAATTTTCGTTTCGATAATCAAATAATCTTGGATGATTTCTCTTATATCTTTAAAAAGGGAGAACGTTGTGGGATTATTGGAAAAAACGGAAGTGGAAAGACAACATTTTTACGTTTGATAATGAATGAACTAAAACCGGATGCAGGAAAAATAACGCAAGGGGAAACCATTGTCTTTGGATATTATTCCCAAACGGGACTTGCTCTTGAAAATACGAAAAAAAGAATCATAGACATTGTCAAAGAACACGCGGAAATGATTCGTATGGCGGATAAAACCTATTTATCGGCTTCTCATTTTTTGAATCATTTCGGATTTACATACGAAAGTCAATATACTTATTATGAGAATTTAAGTGGAGGCGAGCGCAGAAAACTTCATTTACTGATGGTGTTGTTAGAAAATCCAAATTTCCTGATTATGGATGAACCTACCAACGATTTTGATATAGAAATGTTAACCCTCTTGGAAGATTTTCTCTTACATTTCACCGGATGCCTCTTAATTGTATCTCACGACCGTTGGTTTATGGATAAATTGGTAGACCATATATTTATTATGCAGGAAAATGGAAAGGTTAGAGATTTTTACGGGAATTATACCGAATATAAAACGAAATTGCAATACGAAGAACAACTAAAACGTATGCAACAAAAATCAAAAAAAACAACCCCTCAAAAGCAATCCATCATTGCAAAAAATAAACCAACATACAAAGAACAAAAAGAATTTGAGTTTTTGGAGTTGGAAATAGAACGTCTTGAAAAGGAAAAATCCCATTATTTAGCCCTGCTCAATGCCGGAAACGGAACTCCTGAAGAATTACGAATTTTGGCGCAACAATACGCCGATACAGACAAAGACTTGGACGTAAAAACAGAACGCTGGATAGAATTAAGCGATAAAATAGAACAGAGCGAATAAAAGTAATGACGAATGACGAATAATGAATGGTCAATATGAGATTATATAATAAAACAATTTACATATTGGGTTATATCTTTTACGTCCTTATAATCATTGCATTACTTTATTCCGGAAAATAACCTTTGATATAAAAAATAGAATAATATTTGTTTATAAAGAGAAAAAAGACTATTTTTGCACATCTTATATACAACCATATTTTTATGGCGGTAATTAAGATAGATTGAATTTTAATTATTGTATTTAATAGATAGCATATTTCATAATAAAACAAACATGTTTGACATACAGACGATAAAACAGCGATATTATATTGTAGGCAATTCTCCGCAAATAAACAGAGCGATAAACGTAGCATTGCAAGTTGCGGCAACAGACCTTACTGTTTTGATTACCGGAGAAAGCGGAGTAGGAAAGGAGAATTTCCCCAAGATAATACATCAAAATAGCGCAAGAAAACATGGGCAATATATAGCTGTAAACTGTGGAGCGATTCCCGAAGGAACGATTGATTCGGAATTGTTTGGACACGAAAAAGGTTCTTTTACAGGAGCAACGGACGCTCGTAAAGGGTATTTTGAACAAGCGAATGGCGGTACTATTTTTTTGGACGAAGTGGCAGAATTGCCGCTGTCGACCCAAGTACGTTTATTGCGCGTATTGGAAACAGGCGAATTTATGCGTGTCGGGTCTTCAAAACCGCAAAAGACAGACGTTCGCGTCGTTGCGGCAACAAATGTGAATGTTCCCCATGCGATATCAAGAGGAAAATTTAGAGAAGACCTTTATTATCGTTTAAATACGGTACCTATTTATGTTCCGGCGCTGAGGGAACGGAAAAGTGATATCTTATTGTTGTTTAAAAAGTTTTCTATTGATTTTTCTCAAAAGTATAAAATGCCGTCCATTGTATTGACCAAGGATGCAGAAGAAAAACTGTTGAACTATAATTTCCCCGGAAACGTTAGGCAGTTGAAAAATTTAGTAGAACAAATATCTATTATAGAACAGGAACGTGAAATTACAGTAGACGTATTAAAAAAATATATTCCGGAAGAAGTAACAACCACATCTTTGTCTATTCTAAAAAACATAGATAGAACCTCCGACGTATCTTTTGAAAGAGAATTGGTATTTAAATTTTTAGCAGAAATGCAAAAAGACATCAGCGACCTGAAAAAGAAGATAGCAGAATTGACAAATACCAAAACAACAAGTCGGCTTGAACAAAAGCCATTGTTATTGGATAAAGAGCAGAAAGAAAATGTATTAATTTCCGGTCATTACCCGGACGAGACGATAGAAATTGCCGAATATATAGATGAACAGGATGTGGATTCGGATGAAAATATAGCTGAAGAAACGGAAATATTATCTTTACCGGAAAAAGAAAAGGAGCTAATAAAAAAAGCGCTGATGAAAAATAAAGGAAAACGTAAAGAGGCGGCGATAGATTTAGGTATTTCAGAAAGAACGCTTTACCGTAAATTGAAAGAACATAATTTGGACGAATGAAAAGAACAAGATTGTTAGTAATATGTTATGTTTTATCTTTTTGTTTAGCGGCTTGTAGCAGTTTAAAATATTCTCCCGTAGGTATTGATATTCCTGCCGGAGCAGAAACAATATGTATTAAACAATTCCAAAATAATGCATCCCTGGTTAATTTGAAATTGAGTAATGAATTAACAACGCAACTAAAAGACAAATTTCAATCAAATACCCGTTTATCTTTGGTAGATTCCAGAGGGGATTTATATTTGGAAGGAGAAATAACAAATTATGCGATAACTCCAGCCGCCTTGGGAGCAGATATGGCAACGACGAACAGATTAACGATTACCGTAAAAATAAAATACGAAAATCGATTTGACGAAGAAAAAGATTTAGAACAAACTTTCTCTCGGTACATGGATTTTAACAGTAACCAAACTTTACCGCAAGTAGAGGATGTTTTGGTATTTCAAATTTGCGAAGCATTGGTTGACGACATATTTGCCGCAACAGTAGGAAATTGGTAATAATATAGATATCATGAATAAAAAACAGTATACGCAGTGGCTTAAAAATGTAACCGACATTCCGGATGCAACAATGTCGGTTGAAAATGAGATAGAAAAATATCCTTATTGTATGTTATTTCATTTGATTCAGTCAATGAAGACAGATTCAATGGAATCCCGTTCAATATTAGCGGTATTGCATCCATGCAGAAAAAAACTGTCTGCATTATTGTTGAAAGGAACGGAAAATGTTCGCTTTGATATCGAATATGATACCAAAGAAAAAAAACTGAAAAAGGAAAAAGAGAAAAAAGAAACGATTGTAAAGGAAACAAGTCCGGAATTTAGGAATAAAGAAGATTTATTGGACATTTTACAAAAACGATTGGCAGAATTGAAGGAACATGATGCGACTGAAAAGAAAGAACAAAAAGAAGAACCGCTATATGAACCCCAATCGACTACTTCTTTAGATGAATTAGTGGAAAAATTCAACAAATTTCCGCCTAAAATATCTTTTAATCCGGAAGATTCTAATGATGAAACGAACTGCAAAGACTTGGGAAAAAGCAGTATTACCGATGAATATACCATTGTAAGTGAAACATTAGCAGAGCTTTATTATTCCCAAGGGATATACGATAAAGCCTTGAAAATTTATGAAGTTCTTATGTTGAAATATCCGGAAAAAAGTGATACCTTTGCAAAAATAATAGAAAATATTAATTCAAAAAAAAATAATACAAATTAAATAATGTACACAGTATTAATTATTCTCATCGTAGTTGCCGCAATATTATTGGGCTTGGTAGTTTTAATGCAAAATTCAAAAGGTGGAGGACTTTCTTCAACGTTTTCGTCTTCAAGTCAAATCATGGGCGTTAGGAAGACGGCTGATTTTTTAGAAAAAGCAACATGGGTATTATCTATAGCGATTGTTGTTTTATGTTTTGTTTCTAATTTCTTTGCAAGTTCTGTAGAAAAACAAGTTGAACAACAAGGAAGTAGAGCCGCAGGTGCACAAACAATGACAAATATGCCGATACAAACGCCTGCTGCAACGTCTACGCCTGCTGCAGAAGCTCCGATTTCTACAGAAACAGGAGCAGAAGGCAATACAGAATGAAAAAATCATGGAAAATCATAAAGAGAGAAATACTCTTATTTCCGTTTTTGGCGATGATATTTCTTTATTTTTGATTATTTTTTTTCAAGTCAATACATCCTAATATTTAATCATTTAGCTGTCTTGAGAAGCAACAAAATGAAAAAAAATGAGGGGTACAGGCAACGAAAAGCACAAAAAAAGTATCATATAGGTAAGAAATAAATTTTTGTTTAATTAAAAAAATAAGTAATATCATGAAGAGGTTATATGTATTAGTGGGATTATTTTTGAGCATGTCATTTTTTTTGCCAAAGGTTATGCAAGCTCAATGTCCAAATTTAAATTTTACTTTGGCTAATTTTAATTATTGGCAAGCGTACTTAGGTAGTTGT
>JAISDH010000036.1 GCA_031264975.1 Bacteroidales bacterium | reverse complement strand
ATAACCCTTTTCAAAAAAGGGATAACCCTTTTGAGTAAAAGGGATAACCCTTTTGAGTAAAAAGGATAACCCTTTTGGGTAAAAGGGATAACCCTTTTTGAAAAAAGGATAACCCTTTTGGGGGTTGGTTTGAGAGGCTTTTAAGTGTCTTGACTTTCAATGATTTTTGATACTGCTTTTTAAAGTGAATAATGTCTCCTGCCTTATGCTCGGCATATCCTTCAGGCTGATGTTATCGTTCATTCGTCCACTTGTTCACTTGCCTACTCGTCCACTCTTTCATTAACCGTTAATCACTATTTTTACCCTTTGCGCCTTATTTTTTCTTTTTGCCGAAGTAAGTAAGTTGTTGCAAAGGTTTGACATGCAGGGAATAAAAAGACAGTATATTTTGTACAACATCATAAACAAATAATTATAGACAAATCCATACGAAATCAAGTTTAAAAAATTGTATCTTTGCAAAGTACACTTGTAAATGCTCAAGAAATTTATTGTCAAATGATTATATTTTTTCAAAAAGAAACAACAGTTTATGTTGTTGAAACATGCTATCGATTTTCATCGGATGAAGAGTTAAAATTGTCATGGTTGTTTTCCAACGCATCACAAATTGAGGCTCCTTCTATGGAAGGTATTTTTATCGGACCTCGTCATGAAATGATTAGTCCGTATAGTACCAATGCTGTGGAAATCACTCAAAATATGGGATTGGAAAACATTAGCCGTATAGAGTTATTTAAAAGGATTGTATCTCCTTTATCAAACATTGACGCAGAAGAATATGCGAAAACTGTTTATGATTCCATGTTAGAGGAAGTTTACAAAAATCCGGGGCAACAAGTGTTTTTACAGAATAGAAACCCCGATGCAGTACGATATATAGATGACTTACGGGCATATACCCAAGAAGAAGGTTTGGCGCTAAATGAAGATGAAATACATTATTTGGAAAGTTTATCTGAAAAACTAAATCGAAAACTTACCGACTCGGAAGTGTTTGGTTTTTCACAGGTAAATTCCGAACATTGTCGGCATAAAATATTTAATGGAACATTCATTATCGACGGAAAAACCAAATCTTCATCATTGTTTGAATTGATTAAAAAGACTTCCAAAGAATGTCCCGGTAAATTGGTTTCGGCATACAAAGACAACGTCGCCTTCATAGACGGACCCAAAGCAGAACAATTCGCTCCTACAAGACAAGACAAACCGGAT
Source organism: Bacteroidales bacterium (assembly GCA_031264975.1). Lineage (GTDB taxonomy): Bacteria > Bacteroidota > Bacteroidia > Bacteroidales > WCHB1-69 > JAIROC01. The sequence goes on along the minus strand of JAISDH010000036.1, from coordinate 5,809 downwards.
TTCTTTCAGACAAAAGAGATAGATACGGTTATTTCTCTAAAGGCAGAAACGCACAATTTTCCGACAACAGTAGAACCTTTTAATGGAGCAGCCACCGGTTCCGGCGGTGAAATCCGAGACCGTATGGCAGGCGGAACAGGAAGCATTCCTTTGGCGGGAACAGCCGTTTATATGACTTCCTATTCCCGATTGTCGGAAGATAATTGTTGGGAAAAGAATGTCGTTCCACGTAAATGGCTGTACCAGTCTCCGGACGAAATCCTGATAAAAGCCTCTAATGGAGCAAGTGATTTTGGAAATAAATTTGGTCAACCGCTTATTTGCGGCTCTTTGTTTACCTTTGAGCATGAAGAAAACAATAAAGTATATGGTTTTGATAAGGTAATTATGTTGGCGGGAGGTATCGGGTATGGCAATAAAAAATATGCTCTCAAAAAAGAACCCGTTGTGGGGGATAAAGTAATTGTATTGGGGGGAGATAATTATCGTATTGGAATGGGGGGCGGCGCTGTTTCTTCCGTTGCCACAGGAGAGTTTTCAAAGATAATAGAACTTAATGCCATACAGCGTTCCAATCCTGAAATGCAAAAGAGAGTGTTCAATGCTGTTCGCGCTTTGCTGGAAATGGATGAAAACCCCATCATATCCATTCATGACCATGGCGCAGGAGGACATCTGAATTGTCTGTCGGAATTATTGGAATCAACAGGAGGGATAATTAACATAGATAAATTACCCGTAGGAGACAAGACGTTATCTGCCAAAGAAATTATAGGCAATGAATCGCAAGAGCGAATGGGTTTATTGTTGAAAGAAGAAGATATAGAAATGTTGCGGAATGTTGCCGCACGCGAATGCGCTCCGATGTTTATTGCAGGCGAAACCACAGGAGACCATAAGTTGGTATTTGAACAGAAGAAAGAAAAGATAATGCCCGTTTGTTTGGAAATATCGGATATGTTTGGCAATCCGCCCAAAACGATTATGGAAGACACTACGGTTGATGAAACATTCGTTTGGACGGCAGAAAATCCTGCTTTAGATTTGCAAATGGAAATAGAAGAAGTTCTTCGCATAGAAGCAGTGGCGTGTAAAGATTGGTTAACCAATAAAGTGGACAGGTCTGTTTCCGGTAAAGTGGCAAAACAGCAATGTTGCGGTTCTTTACAATTGCCGTTGAATAATTTAGGAGCCGTTTCTTTGGACTTTAGAGGGGAAAAAGGCATAGCTACAGCCATAGGACACGCCCCTGCCATGGCGTTAATCAATCCTCAACACGGGTCAATCATGGCGATTAGCGAAGCGCTTACCAATATTATATGGGCTCCGCTTAACGGAGGATTAGAAGCGGTTTCTTTAAGCGCTAACTGGATGTGGCCTTCTAAAAATAAAGGAGAAGAGGCGCGTTTGTATCAAGCGGTGGAAGCGGCGAGTGATTTTGCCTGCAAACTTGGAATTAATATCCCAACAGGAAAAGACTCTCTGTCCATGACGCAAAAATATCCCAATGGAAAGGCTGTTCTCTCTCCGGGAACAGTTATTATTTCTGCCGTTGGTGAAGTTGAAGACGTCAAAAAAATAGTCTCTCCTGTCTTACAAATAAAAGAAGGAACCAAAATAGTATACATTAATCTCTCTTCCGACGACTTTAAACTTGGGGGCAGCAGCTATGCACAAACTAAAAATCAAGTAGGGAATCAGTCTCCCACCATTGTTGATACGGATTATTTCAAAAAGGCATTCAATATTATACAACAATTAGTAAGGGAAGAAAAAATATTGGCGGGACATGATATTTCTGCAGGCGGTATGATTACGGCGCTGTTTGAGATGACATTTGCGGATAACCGTTTGGGGTTGGATGTTGATTTATCTGCGATTAAGGAAAACGATATACGGAAAATACTCTTTGCCGAAAATGCAGGCGTCTTGTTGCAGGTAGAAGATAATGACGAAGTGGAATCTTTGTTGAACAAAGAAGCAATCCCATATACGGAAATTGCAAAAGTAAAGATAGAGGGGCATCATCAAAAGATGACATTAAGAAAAGACGCCTTTTTCATCACAATGGACATTGACCATTTTAGGGATATTTGGTTTGAAACGTCCTACCTGTTTGATTGCAAACAAAGCGGAAAGGAAAAAGCAACCGAGCGCTATGACAATTACAAAAATCAGGAGTTGATTTATCTATTTCCGAAACATTTTACAGGTCGTCTTGAGCAGTATGAACTTGCATACAACCGCAAACCAAGCGGCATAAAGGCTGCCATTGTAAGAGAAAAGGGAACGAATGGGGACAGAGAAATGGCTTATTCGCTATATTTGGCAGGGTTTGACGTCAAAGATGTACATGTAAGTGATTTAATGACGGGCAGGGAAACGCTGGAAGATATTCGGATGATTGTTTTTCCGGGAGGTTTTTCCCATTCGGACGTATTGGGTTCTGCCAAAGGCTGGGCTGGAGCATTTCTGTTTAATGATAATGCCCGCAATGCATTACAAAACTTTTACAAAAAGGAAAATACATTGAGTCTGGGAGTTTGCAACGGTTGTCAGTTAATGACGGAACTGGGTTTAATATATCCGCAACATCCACAAATGCCTAAAATGCTGCATAATGATTCGCATAAATTTGAATCAAATTTTGTCAATGTGAATATATTACCCAACCATTCGGTCATGTTATCTTCGTTGGCGGGAAGTCGTTTAGGTATTTGGGTGGCTCACGGAGAAGGAAAATTTCATTTGCCTTATGAAGAAAGCCGGTATCATATACCTGTTAAATACAGTTATTCGGGTTATCCCGGCAATCCGAACGGGTCGGCATATCAGGCGGCGGCAATATGCAGCGAAGATGGTAGACATTTGGCAATCATGCCTCATTTGGAACGTTCCTTATTTAGTTGGCATTGGGGGTACTATCCGGCAGAACGAAAAACGGATGAAGTTTCTCCCTGGATAGAGGCGTTTGTTAATGCTCGAAAATGGATAGAAGAAAGGAGATAAGGGAAGATGAGAATCGGCTTTGATGCAAAACGGATATTTTTTAATCACAGTGGGCTCGGAAACTATGGACGAAATATTTTCTCTGCTTTGTGTAATTCATGCCCTGATAATGACTATTTCCTGTTTACTCCCCACGAGAACGGAAATTTATTTTCAATAGAACATACCAGGATAATTACGCCTCAAGGGTTTTACGCTTTTTTCTCTTCACTGTGGAAATATCGGCACATCGGACATGACGCAAGAAAATATAATCTGGATATTTACCATGGTCTAAGTAATGAATTGCCTCGCGATATTGATATCTCCGGCGCTAAAAGGGTTGTAACTATTCATGATACCATCTTTATGCGTTATCCGCAATGGTATAAGTGGCACGACAGAATGATTTATAAGCAGAAAACGGCATTTGCCTGTAAGAAGGCAGATGTAATTATTGCAGCAAGTCAGCAGACAAAAGAGGATTTGATTAGATTCTTCCACATAAAAGAAGAAAAGATACAGGTAATTTATCAACCTTGCAACGCCATTTTCTCATCTAAACCCACAGAAAAACAAAAACAGGAAGTCAAAGAGAAACTGAATCTACCAGACCTCTTTATTTTAATGGTAGGGAATATTGAGAAAAGGAAGAACATTATCAATGTCATCAACGCCGTTCAATATCAAGACGTCAATATCCCATTGGTGATTGTTGGAAAAGAAAGCGGGTATGCCCTGGAATTAAAAAAACAGATAGCGCAAAGGAATATAAAAAATGTCCGCTTTTGTCATGACGTCCCCTCTTCGGATTTGCCTGCCGTATATGCTTTGGCGAATATGTTTATTTATCCTTCCTTTTTTGAAGGGTTTGGCATTCCAATTATTGAAGCCTTATCGTGTGAAGCGCCGGTAATAACGAGTAATACTTCCTGCTTTAAGGAAACAGGAGGGAATGCGGTCTTATATGTCGACCCCAACAGCGACGAAGAAATAGCGCAAGCTATCTATGTCATTTTAAACGATAGCGAACTGCGAGCAAACCTTATTCAGAAAGGGAGAAAACAAATCAAAAAATTTAGTCCGGACGTTATTGCAGAAAAAATAATGGATTTATATAGAAGAATATGAATATTAGTGAAGAAATTATCAAAACAAGTAATTACCTGAAAAAGGGAGCTGTCATTTTATACCCAACCGATACGGTTTGGGGACTTGGGTGCGACGCCACCAATGCTGACGCAGTTAATAAAATATTTACTATCAAAAGAAGAAGACGAAGTAAAAGTTTATTGATTTTATTGGACGAAGTAGAGAAGTTATCGCTCTATCTGGAACATATTCCTGAAATTGCATGGGACTTGATAGAACAGTCAGCCCGTCCCACTACTTTTATCTATAAACATGTAAAGAATTTACCCAAGAATCTGATTGCTCAAGACGGTACAATAGCCATTCGCATTGTCAAGAATGAATTTTGTAAACGGTTAATCAGTTTATTTGGAAAACCGATAGTTTCAACTTCCGCCAATGTGTCGGGACAACCCACGCCCGTTTTATTTAACGACATAGGCGAAGAAATTAAAAGCCAAGTCGATTATATTGTAGATACTTCCGTTTCTCCTTTGGAAGACGTCAAGCCGTCTACAATAGTTCGTTTTATAGACGACTATACATTTGAAATAATTAGAGATTAAAATAACATACTATATTTATAAAAAAGAGAAAAATGAGTCAAGAAAAAATACCGTCGGAAGGAAAATGTATTTTTTGTGGAGAAATGTTTTCTTCAACAAGAATAAGCAGGCATTTACAGGAGCATTTGAACAAAAATGTAAAACTAAGTCTAAAAGAGAAATCTTATCTGGTAAAAGTAGAGGAAGACCCTCGTTGGAGAAAAAGCTCACCCTATTTTCTTTACCTTTGGGTAGATAAAACGCTATTCATGGGTGGTATTGACGCCCTTCTTAGAGGAATCTGGCTTGAATGTTGCGGACACATGAGTAGATTTTCATATCCTCAAGGGAACAAAAGAAACAAAATGCTTGAACAGGCGCTCATTGAAAGAATTATTACAAAGGGATTAGATAATTGGGACGAAGGATGGTCGGAAGAAGCAATAGACGAAGATATTTCAATGGACGCAGAAGCCGGGAATATTTTGCATAAAGGTTTAAAGTTGAGATATGAGTACGACTTTGGAAGTTCCACTTATCTTGTTTTGAACGTAATAAAAGAGTATCCGATAGAGGTTAAGGAAAGACTTGTTTTACTTTCACGCAATGAACCCTTGGAACTTTTGTGTCATTGCTGTAAAACGGAACCCGCCACTCAGATATGTACTGTACATGGTTGGAATGAAGAGAGTATATTCTGTGATACATGTGCAAAGAAACATGCAAAGAAGTGTCCTGATTTTAAAGAATACGCAGCCTTACCGGTTGTTAATTCCCCCAGGATGGGCGTCTGTTCATACAACGGAGGTCTCCTTGACCAGGAAAGAGACGGAGTCTTTGTGAAAAAATGATTGCAATGTAAAGAGGGAAAAAATGATTAACGGTTAGTGATTAATGGATATCTGAGAGACAAGTAAAGCCTGAAAGGCTGAAATCAACAGCACAGCGCAACGCGCTGTGGATTAGGAAAGCATCTAAAAATAAAGCCCCAATCGGGGCGTAATCGACAGAAAGGTGCAAGAACGGAAACAATGATTAGCGGTTAATATAACCGCATAGCAAATAAAGGTATAACTAAATGTAAAATCCTTATTAGAAAGGCTGCCAACTAAAGGTAGCCTTTCGTCTTTTTGCTTTCGCTCTTT
>JAISDH010000031.1 GCA_031264975.1 Bacteroidales bacterium | reverse complement strand
ATAACCCTTTTCGAAAAAGGGATAACCCTTTTGAGTAAAAAGGATAACCCTTTTGAGTAAAAGGGATAACCCTTTTGGGTAAAAGGGATAACCCTTTTTGAAAAAAGGATAACCCTTTTTGGACGGTAAGGTAAGAGACTTTGTTAGAGGAGGTAAGGGACTTTGTTAGAGGAGGTATTTAGGGGGATGTAAATTTTTAGGAGAAAATTATATGAAGACTGTTTTATTTGCGTTATTCAAGCGACTATTTTTACCTGACAGTATGTAATAGTTTCTTTTAGTATACTTTATAAAAAAGTAACAGGATATACGTAAAAAAATCATATCTTTGCAAAATAAATCAGAAAGACAAATATGGGAAAAATTATTGCAATAGCAAACCAGAAAGGAGGCGTAGGAAAGACTACCACTTCAATAAATTTAGCCTCAAGTTTGGGGATATTGGAACATAAAACATTGCTTGTAGACGCAGACCCTCAAGCAAATTCATCTTCGGGATTAGGTATAGAACCTCGCGATGTATCAAAGAGTATTTACGAAGTGATGATTGGAAGCATAGGGGTCGAAGAAGCTGTTGTTCATACTTGTGCCCCCCATTTAGATATCATTCCTGCACATATTAATTTGGTAGCTGCAGAATTGGAAATGAGAGATATAGAAAACAGGGAATTCATGATGAAAAAGGCAATTGCGCCGATTAAGGATAACTATGAATATATTATCATTGACTGCGCTCCTTCTTTGGGGCTTATTACGGTAAACGCTTTGACGGTGGCAGATACGGTGCTTATTCCTGTTCAATGCGAGTACTTTGCTTTGGAAGGATTGGGAAAGTTGTTGAACACAATCAAAATTGTTCAGTCGAATTTGAATCATGAATTAGGCATAGAAGGTATTTTATTGACGATGTATGATAACCGGTTAAGATTGAGTAATCAGGTTCTTGACGACGTTAGAACTCATTTCAAAGAATTGGTGTTTAATACGGTCATCTATCGAAATGTTCGTCTTAGCGAGGCTCCGAGTTATCAGAAACCGGTTATCCTTTATGATGCAGCATCCAAAGGAGCATTGAGTTACCTGAACCTGACAAAGGAAATCCTGGCTAAAAACGAAATAGAAATTGAGTAATATGGAAGAAAAGAAATCAACAAAAAAAGGAGGCTTAGGACAAGGTTTAAGCGCTTTATTGGGAAGTTACACCCCGCCTGATGAATCGGTTGTTGCCGTCGATTCTCCAAGCCGGATAAAGACTTCCGATTTGACAAAAATCGATATTGACCTTATCGACGTTAATCCTGAGCAACCTCGTAAGGAATTTGAAGAAGAGGCATTGCAGGAATTGGCGGAGTCTATCAAGATACATGGCTTGATACAACCGGTTACCGTTCGCAAAATGGAAAACGAACGTTATCAACTTATTTCCGGCGAACGTCGTATACGCGCTTCTAAGTTGGCAAACTTGAAAGAAGTACCCGCCTACATACGAACAGCCAACGATATGGAAGTATTGGAAATGGGATTGATTGAAAACATTCAACGAAAAGACCTTAATCCGATAGAAGTAGCTCTTTCATTCCAGCGCTTGTTGGACGAGTGCAATATTCGACAGGAAGATTTGGCAAACAGGGTTTCCAAAAGTCGTTCTGTTGTTTCTAATTATTTACGCTTGCTTAAATTGTATTCGCCCGTTCAATCAGCCATTGTACAGGGTAAAATAACCATGGGACATGCAAAGATGTTGGCAACAATAGAAGATGAAAAACAACAGCTTGCTATTTTGGATAGAATTGTTTTTGAAGAATTATCTGTTCGTCAAGTGGAAGAATTGATGCGAAAGTTGAATCGTTCGGAAGATAATACGCAAAGAGCCGCAAAAATAGGATTGCCTCATCATTTTCAGACCGTAAAAACGATGTTGAAACAAACATACGGGACAGATATTGAAATAAGAAGAACCCTTACGGGAAAAGGCAATATCATTATCGCGTTTCAATCGGACGACGAATTTGAACGCATCTCGGAATTGTTACGAAAATAAATGTCAATGAACCGTAAATTACTGTTATTGTTTTTGCTCTTGTTTTGTTGCTCATTCATATATGCGCAACAAAAGGATAGTATTGTTGTACGGCAAGAGGAAAAAACGATAGATATTGATACAAACACCGGTAAGAAAATCAGGGAACATTCTCCTAAAAAAGCGGGATGGATGTCTGCCGCTCTTCCCGGATTGGGACAGGGGTATAATAAGAAGTATTGGAAAATACCCATTATTTATGCCGGTTTCGCGGGAACAAGCATTGGTATCTACTATTTTTACGGTCAATACAAAATATATCGTGATGAATATCGTAATCGTCTTAACGGAAAAACAGATTTATTGAATCCTGATTTGGCGGGGTTTGGGGATGACAACATTAACCTCATCAAACAAACGAATCAGCGGAACATGGAAATATTTATTCTTGTAACCGCTGTATGGTATCTCTTTAATGTTTTGGACGCGGTAGTAGACGCACACTTAATGTCGTTTGATGTGTCGGACGATTTGAGTTTACATGTCGCGCCTTCTATTGGTTTTGATTCTCATTTTGCGTCAATGACCAAGACGCCACTAACTACACGTATTACACTTACTCTTAAATTTTAAATAATGAATATTGCTATTCTTGGATATGGAAGAATGGGAGAGCAAATTGAAAAGGTCGCTCTCGAACATAAACATAAAATAGTCGCCTATATTGACAATAAGAAAGATTGGGAAAAACAAATCAACAACTTGAAAAAGTCTGACGTTGCGATTGATTTTTCTACGCCGGAAGTCGTCATTGAAAATATATACAAGTGCTTTGACCTCAATATACCGATTGTTGTTGGTACCACAGGCTGGCACCAAAGGTTACAGGAAGTGAAAGAAAAATGTCTTGAAAAAAGTCAAAGTCTTATTCATGCGTCTAACTTTAGTTTGGGCGTGAATCTTTTTGTTGCCTTAAACAAAGCGTTGGCGAAAATCATGAATGGGTATGACGACTTTGACGTTAGTATTGAAGAAATACATCATACGGGTAAAAAAGATTCTCCAAGTGGAACAGCCATTGTGCTGGCAAACGATATTATTAAATATTTAGCCAGAAAGGAAACATGGATTAATGGAACGAACGATAATGAAACGGAACTTTCCATCAAGTCGGAACGCCTAAATAATAATATCGGAACACACATCGTTACCTACTCGTCTTTATTGGACACAATAGAAATTAAACACACATCATTAAGTAGGAAGAATTTTGCAATAGGGGCTGTGCTGAGCGCCGAATGGATAATAGGGAAAAAGGGATTCTTCACGATTAATGATATGCTAAATATTTAAAGTAAAATACATAGAAAATGAATATAAATCCTTTGTTCTTATTGATATATACAATCGTTTGTTTTATTGGAACATTTATTGGTCTTTACGGAGTTTTTCAAAAAGCGGGAAGAAAAGGCTGGTTAGCGCTTATTCCCTTTTACAATCTATATATATGGTTGAAAGTAATTGAACGTTCGTGGACGTGGTTACTTTTCTTTCTTATTCCTTATTTTGGATTTTTCATGTTGATGTTGATGACATGGAAAACCCTCCGAATGTTTAACAAGACCCGTTACATTACGCTTATTCCGGGAATATTTTTTTCTTTTATTTATGTTCCTTATTTGGGGTTTTCTTCCAAAGAAAGGTTTTACAAAAGAGATGAATTACCCGCTATGAGGCTGGGGTTTTGGAACTCTACTCCGATAAATATATCCAAACACTCAAAAGAAAAACCCAATGAAACAAGAAGAATCGTTAAAACAAAAGCCAGAGGTTGGTGCGACGACCTTTTATATGCGATAATAGCGGTTTATATTCTTCGTGCGTTTTTCTGCGAACTTTACGTCATCCCCACTTCTTCGGAAGAAGGAACGTTAATGGTTGGGGATTATTTGGTTGTAGATAAGATAACATACGGTCCGAAGATACCTCAAACGATTATTGCCGTTCCCTTTGTTCATCATACGCTTCCTTTGACGAAATATGCGAAATCGTATTGGGATAAGATACAGTTGCCTTTAATCCGATTAAAAGGTTCTCATTTTGTGGAACGTAATGATGCGGTAGTGTTCAACTATCCGGACGGGGATACGGTTATTCTGGAACGACAAAATGAAAGTTATTATGCCATTGTTCGGAATATCAAAAATGCGTTTCAAAACCCACAAACAGCGGCGTCTCAATATTACTATTCGGAAGAGGTTTTGCATCAATATGGAGAATTGTTTCGGAAATACGGCGCAAATTATTATCCGGGTAAAGAATATGAAGTCATTGCAAAAGAATATCGTGTTGTGGCGCGTCCCGTTGACAAACGGGAAAACTATGTCAAAAGATGTGTTGCCATAAGGGGAGATAAATTAGAAATTAAGAATGCCGTTCTATATATTAATGACAGTCTGGCATATCAACCTCCCAAGTCGCAGATGATGTATTGCGTTCAATATAATGGTTCCGACGTTAACGAGGCTAATCGTAAGAAATTAGATATTAATGAAGAAGACAGAATGCAAATATCCCACAACCAAACGATTTATCATTTGAATCAAGAACAGGCTGAAAAAATAGCGTCTTTCCCCAATATAGTTTCCGTTACGCCGCAAATTTATCGGGAGGAAACATACGAAGAAGGTATTTTCCCGCAGGACAGTCATTTTAGGTGGAATAGAGATAATTTTGGTCCCATTATCATTCCTGAAGCAGGAGTTACAGTAGCCTTGAACGATTCAACGCTGCCATTGTACAGACGTATTATTGAGATATACGAAAAGAACACCTTAGAAAGGAAAGAAGGCAAGATATTTATCAATGGAAAGGAGACGGACAGCTATACCTTTAAAATGAATTACTATTGGATGATGGGAGACAACAGACATAATTCGGCAGATTCCCGTTATTGGGGAT
>JAISDH010000395.1 GCA_031264975.1 Bacteroidales bacterium | reverse complement strand
CTGAAAGCTATAAATCCGTTTTCACAGCGCAACGCGCTGTGAAAACATTAACTGTGAAACAATTTTCACCGCTTCGCTGGCTTCTTTTACATCATGTACGCGCAAAATATCTGCGCCATTTAATAGTGCAATTGTATTGGCTATTGTTGTAGCGTTTAAAACATTTTGAGGCGTTGTTTCCAAGAGCTTATATAGCATTGTCTTCCGGGACAGCCCTACGAACAATGGGCAGTCCAATTCTTTAAATAAGTCCAAGTGTTTTAATAAGGTATAGTTTTGCGGAACTGTTTTTCCGAATCCGAATCCAACATCAACAATGACGTCATTTACTCCAAGTAACCGAAGTTTTTCCAATCGTTTGCTAATGTACAGAAATATATCAGGGACAAGGTTATTATAATCTGTTTTTTGTTGCATAACCTCCGGACGTCCTGAAGTATGCATTAATATGTAAGGCGCCTGCAGTTGAGAGGCTACCATAAACATATCCTCGTCAAATTCTCCTCCGGAAATATCATTAATGATAGAAACCCCCATTTCTACTGCTGTTTGCGCTACCGAAGCTCTCCATGTATCAATCGAAAAAATCACATCCGGAAACTTGGGAAGTATATTATTCAACGCCGTTTCCATAACATGAAGTTCTTCCTCTTCGGACAATTCTTTTGCAAAAGGATTGGTTGCCATACATCCGACGTCAATAATGTCGGCTCCTTCTTCCAACATCTTTTCGATTCGGAACAAATATTTATCGGGATTGTTATAATATTTCCCCCCGTCGAAAAAAGAATATTCGGTAATGTTTAATATTCCCATTATTTTGGGAGAATCAAAATGAATAAGTTTGCCTTTGCAATTCAATGTCGTCATTTTGAATAGTGTTTATTTCCCACTCTTATACTGCATAGCCGCTTTTACAAAAACGACAAATAGCGGATGATTTTTCATGACCGTACTTTTATATTCCGGATGAAACTGAACGCCAACAAACCAGAAATGAGAAGGCAATTCAATAATCTCAACCAAGTTTTGGCTTTTATTGATTCCCGTTGCCACCAAACCTGCTTTCTCGAAATCAGCTAAATAATTATTGTTAAACTCATAACGATGACGATGACGTTCTCTAATATTTTCATTCTGATATGCCGTAAATGCCTTTGAACCCTTTTTCAAGGCGCAGGGATAAGCGCCCAGCCTCATTGTGCCGCCCATACCGGAAATTTTCTTTTGTTTTTCCATCATGTCAATAACAGGATATGGCGTATCGGGATTTATTTCCGTTGAATGGGCGTCTTTCCATTTCAAAACATTACGGGCAAATTCAATAACTGCACACTGCATCCCTAAACAGATACCTAAAAATGGAATATTGTTTACTCGAGCATACTTAATGGCTATAATTTTACCTTCAATACCTCTTGTCCCGAATCCGGGAGCTACAAGAATGGCGTCCAGATGTTCTAATTGTTGTTGATAATTCTCTTCATTAATATGTTCGGAATGAATTAACTCAATCTTTACTTTGCATTCGTTTGCTACTCCGGCATGAGTAAACGATTCTATAATTGATTTATAGGCGTCGTTCAGCTCAACATATTTTCCTATCAATCCTATCGTAACACTGTGTTTCGGGTATTCCAATTTGCGTAAAAACTCTTTCCAATAATCCAAGTTTGGCTCTTTATCACAAACAATATTCATTTTTCGCAACACTTCCCTGTCCAAACCTTCCTTGTACATCAAAATAGGAACGTCGTAAATACTTTTTGCATCAATAGACTGTAAAACAGATTGTGGTTCAACATTACAAAATAAAGCTATCTTTTTACGGAGACTTTCATTAATATCGTGTTCTGTCCGACAGACAATAATATCAGGTTGAAGTCCTTGTTCAAGAAGTGTTTTGACAGAATGTTGTGTTGGTTTGGTTTTCAATTCTTTTGTTGCGGCTAAAAAGGGAACAAGCGTAAGATGTATAATGACAGTTCGACCGGCATTTCCCCACCGCAATTGTCTAACTGCCTCAATAAACGGTAATGATTCAATATCTCCAACCGTTCCTCCTATTTCAATTATTACAAAATCAAAATTCCCCGTATTGCCCAATGCTTTGATACTGTTTTGAATTTCATCCGTAATATGTGGAATAACCTGAACTGTTTGTCCTAAAAAATAACCTTGACGTTCCTTGGTGATAACATCCAAATAAATACGTCCTGTTGTGACATTATTCTTTTGAGAAGTAGGGATATTCGTAAATCTTTCATAATGTCCCAAGTCCAAATCCGTTTCTGCTCCATCTTCCGTAACATAACATTCTCCGTGTTCATACGGATTTAATGTTCCCGGGTCTACATTGATGTAAGGGTCTAACTTTTGAATAGTAACCCGATACCCTCTTGCTATGAGAAGATTAGCCAATGACGCCGAAATAATACCTTTCCCAAGAGATGACGCAACACCTCCGGTTACAAATATATAATGAGTTTCCATATTGATTTCTCTAATATAAATTTTATGAGGTACAAAATTATCAAATATTTCAATACCATTTGCAATTGTTGAAATTTTATGTTGACATGCTTTGTAGCTAATGCCAACTTAGACAAGCAGAAATGGCTATAACGGAAACAGAGAACGAGTGAAATAGCGGATAAGTGGACGAGTATACAAGTGGACGAGTAAACGAGTAGACAAATGAAAAAGGGAGAAACACCTAAGACTGAAAGGGCTGAAATCAAGACTATAATATAACACGCCGTGAATAGAAAGCGCCTAAAACCCAATCCTCAAGATATTTCATTTATTCTCTCTTACTTCATCTATTTCCCGCATCACTTTCCCCGTTTCAATTAAAACTGTGATTATCTTTTGATAATGTACAATGTCGTCATATTCCAGCTTATGTCCTTTGCGGTCTTTGAGCCATTTTTGAGCGGGTTGATAGCCGCCAATATAGAAGTTCCACGCTTCGGTTGGTACTTTGTCGAAGTATTGAGCGCCGTTAATACAGACCTTGTTGTTTTCGAAGGTTGGCTTTTCTACCTCGTCTTCGCCTTCTTTGGTGTAAATTGCCATATCGGGCAATGTTTCTATACCTTCCATTAAGTGCAAGCGACGGAGTTTTGCTCCCAATGACGCCAATGTCCAAAACTGTGCGGCGTCTTGCGGATAAGGCACACACGGAAAATCTATCTTCAAAAACTCCCTGTAGCGCTCTCGATATGAGGGACTGTGTAGCGCTGCATAGATATAGTCTAAAAGGTCTATTGGGGCAAAGGTAGTTTTGGTTTCTTCTTTTTCTTTTGTAAACTGCAATTTTATCCGTCGAGCAATTTTATCTACAATTTCTTTTTTCAGGTTGGGTTGCCGTTTTTCGTCGGCAAAAAGTTTTCCGGATTGGGGATAGAGATAGAGCGGAAAAAACATTCCTCCGCCTCTATAATAAATATTGAGATCTATTATTTGCGAAGTCACAAATGCTAAATTCCAAGGCATTGAACCAACAACTTGCCCTTGTCTCCCTAATACTAATCCGACATTTTCACCTTTCAAAAAGTGCTGCATGACTTTTTCACGAGACCTGCAATGAAACCCTTTGGAAGATCCTGTATAATAGGTATATCTTATGTCAAAGGGACGATAATTGATTTCAACTATCTTGTCAAAATCAGGACTGGAAGTTAAATCTTTCTTTGCGTTAACAACACTCCATTCTCTTGTATCTTTCCCTAAGTTAAATTTTTTGCGAGCAGTTTCAGTATCTAATTTTAAAAACTCTGTTACCGTATTCTTTACGCTCTGTTTTGTGTCATGTATTGTGAAATTATCTCTTGCCGTTACTATTCCTACTGAATTTACAGGAAACAATTCCTGTACGCTAAATCCTTTCTCATATTCTTTCTGTAACGAAAAATCTTTCCTCGTAAAGAAATACTGTGGTTCGGTCAATGTCAAAGCATGTTTTTTGAAGATTTTCAGATTATTATTCAATAGAAAACTGTATTTTTCCGAACGTTTACCATAGAGGTCATAATGAAAAACTTTTGCAGGGTCATCCGTCTTTTTGTGTCCTGTTTTTACAAAAATATTAATGGAAACGCCTTGTTGTATGTCAAATACATTTTCGTCTTTGCTGCCATCGGGTGTGGTTTCTTTTTTCTTGGCGTTTCCATGCAGGTCAAGAATATAAATCGTATCGAACGCTTTCAGTAAACTCCAGCGCATTCCGCGAAAGGTTGGATTGTCAAGAAAGCTGTGATTATTGATATACGCCAGAATACCTTCGCCGTTTTCTTCTACTAAGTGTTGTCCGAAGCGGATAAATTTCACATAATCATCATTAATCCATTTGGAGTTTTTCTCCTGCAATTTTATCCCTGACGGTTCCTTTTTGTAGGCAAGCATTAAAGGTTCCATCCATTTTGCGGAGTTCTGACTTTCACCGCTATATGGCGGATTTCCCAACACGACCATTACCGGAACATCCTGTTTAATATGGCTGGCTTCGTTGGCTTCGTCGCTGAGCCATTGGGCAAAGAGCGTTTCTGTTTTGGAATGAGCTTCCTCCAAACTATTTGTCAGATATATACGCAGACGTTTATTATCCTCTGCTTTATAACCCGTTTTTTGTAGTTGCATATCCAATTTCAGATGCGCCATTGCATAAGACGCCATCAGGATTTCAAAACCGTTGATACGCGGTATCAGGTGTTTGGCGGCATAGCTTTGCCACATTCCCTGCTGATTTTGAAAATGCCGATGAATATTTTGCACCACTTCTGCCAAAAAAGTACCCGTTCCCGTGGCAGGGTCGAGGATTTGAACGCGGTGATATTCCTTTTCTTCTTCTTTTATGTTTCCGCCATTTTGCGCGACAGTTTTTTTCCGTTTTACCTTTGACGCATCAGCCAAACCTTGCGGAAGTCCAAACTCCTGCTTCAGAATATCATCAACCGCCTGAACAATAAATTGAACAACCGGATATGGCGTATACCATACGCCCCTACTTTTGCGTAACGCCGGATCATATTCGGCAAGGAAAGTTTCATAGAAATGAACAATCGGGTCATGTTTTGTCTCGTTAAATTCTTTAACTATTTTGTTTATATCTACATAGTTGAACAAATCAGCCAAATCTTCCACTACCCAGCAAATACGTTCGTCAAGGTCGTAACCGGCAATGTATTGAAACAGTTTTCGCAGGAAGGGATTTGAATGAGGAATCAGTTGCGCCGCTTTTGCACGGGTAAATGTATGGGTGGTTTCGTCGTTCAGGCGGGCGGCAAACATTCCGTAAGCAATGGTTTGGGCATAAATGTCGGCAAATTCCTTGTGGGTAATATCGTGTATCAGTACCTCACGAAAACCTTTCAATTGTCCGTCAAGGGAATTGTCTCCGCCTTTTTCGTTGCTGTTCAAGGCATTTTCGATAATGTTTGCCATTAACCGCGCTTTGGCTGCCATCACTTTCGATAAATGCAACGAGGTTTGAATCCACTGTCCTTCATGACCGGTAAAATGCTTAATCAACGCTGCAAATACGTCAAACTGTGTTGTATCGGCTGTAATATTGGTTTTATCGGCTTTGGCTATCGTAACGGAAATGATTTGCTTGCCTTCTTCAAAAAGCTGGAAAGTAAGATAATCGGTAATTATCAGATTATCGAGCGATTGCCGGTAACGGTCGAATTGTTCTTTGTTCGCCTTGCCGTTTAAATCTGCGCCAATATCCTTTGTTTCAATGTATCCTACAGGAATTTCTCCACGGGAAACAATGTAATCGGGAGCGCCGCAGGCAATACGTTTCGGTTCGTTGGTAACAGTCAAACCTGTGGTTATCTCTTCCAACAACTGTTTCAATGCCGGACGGTAAGTGTGTTCTGTGGCATTTCCTGCTTTATATATCTTGTCGAGTTCAGTAATGTATTGAATTATTTTGTCGTACATGGTTATTGTTTACGATTCATTTATTTTCAAAAGACAGTCAGAAAAAGG
>JAISDH010000493.1 GCA_031264975.1 Bacteroidales bacterium | reverse complement strand
GAGTTCCTCCCTGCCGCCCAGTTGCAGAGCGTTGGCGGCAGGCGCTCAATGACCCGGTTTCATTCGCCGCGCCGTGTAAGCGCCGCTTTTGGCAAGCCGTGCCCTTATTTGACGGTTACCCTTCGCCGCCTCCGCTATGTTCAGAATTTCCGGTTTTTTCGGGTGATAGTCCTCCGGCGCGGACTTCGGGATTTTGTTTGGTTCGGTCATTTTTTGAACCCTCCTATAATTTATGGTGGCTCCATAATAACACGCGGATTTCCGGCTGTATTATCATTTTGTATCAATTTTTCAAATATTTTTTTCGATTTTACGAAAGAGTTTCATCACGGGGCTGTCGAACCCACCGCTGGCGTCGTACAGCGCGAACGCGCGTTCAAGGCTGACGGCGACGCCGTTGTACTCGTATACCGGGCACTGCGCTGTCGTACAGGCGATTAACTTAATTTAATTCGTCAAATCCAACTTCATAAACATCTATTATATCTTCTGGGTCAAAGGGTTCATATTTCAAGCCGGGATTCTTCTGCGCTTGGTACAGTTGTGCCAATTCCGAAAAAGATTCTTTTATATTTGATGAATATTGTACACAGTAATCATATAGCGTCTGAAAGCGTATCATTCGATTTCCGATTTTATTTAATCCTTCTTGGGATGCCAATTTATATTTTCTTAACCCCTCGTGGATGTTTCGCAAATTGTCGTTTGAAAAATTAATATCATATTCGTTTCGAAATAGATTATAAGCAGTTATAAACAATTTGAAGCGTTCAAAAATTTCTGATGTTAGATCTATTTTAGAATCAATTAGTTTGAATGCAAAGCAGAACATAGTATACATTTGTGCTTTTTTTGCGATAAAAGATAATGTGTTCTTATCACGGAGCTTGACAATAATATCCATCGCAGATTCTATTTTTTGAGTTAACATTCTATCGTCGTCAAAAGAATCAGCATAGTCGTCATAATAATCACTTATCTTTTTCCCATTAGTTTGATCGACAATGCCTTCTGCTGCTAATACATATATTGAACAACAGTACTCAATATCTTTCATTCTTCTTGCATCAGCGGAGCTAAACACTCTAGAAATTTCCCAAAAATCTAGAGTAGAGAGAGCCTCTGCCATTTCACCAAACTGACTTTGTTTACTGTTCCTTTTCTCTTGAAGATTAAGGCTGTAGTTTGTAAGATTCAAGCGGTAGAACATTTGCGTGATGTCTTGCTTTGTGAACGCCGGGTCAATATTTACAATTGAAATATTGTAAGACCAAAGTCTTCGCTTAAAATCAACATTTAATTCTTCAAAAGATAAGTTTCCGCACAGTTTCATTATCTTCTCATTGAGTAAGTGTTTACTTGTTAACCGAAAGAATTCCGGCGAATCTCCAGAAAGAAATTCTACGATTGAAGTTATCCGTTGCTGTCCGTCGACAATATGAGTCACAGTTTCTCCCGTCTCTGTATCAAGCGCTGCAGGCCAAAAGAAAACTTCAGGTATGATTAAATCCATAAGCATAGTTTCTATTAGCCTAACTTTATCTTGTTCCATCCAGACTTTTCTGCGCTGGTAAGAACGGTCAATAGTAAGATTCCCCTTTAAATAATCGTCATATATTTCTTTCACTGTTTTTGTATTACGATGGAAGAGTATAGCCACTATGATACACCTCTCTTAATTGTTTTTAATGCTTGTATATGATAATCTTCAAAATCAAACCAATTTCGGTACAAACGATAATTAATATCGTGCTGAATAAACAAGTTTTCATGTAACACCTTTTTTGATGTGAAAGAAATCATCCGCCATTCCTTTCTACAGCCATCTATTTCTTGTAAATGATTTTCGCTAATATATCCTCTATAAATAGCTCTGGGAATGTAATTATACTGAGCACTATATTTTGCCCTATAGGATGTCCTTAGTAAATGCCAAAAGCGATTGAAAAGGGTTTCGGAAATAAGAGCAATATCTATATCAGACATTTTTCGCTCTTTTCCATTAACACAAAATGATTTGAATAATTTAGCATCTGTATTATTTTTGGTCGGTGTTAAACTGTACCCGAGCCTTCCGCTGCCTACCATTATAATATCTTGGAATGAGATACCGAATCCATTGCTTATTACAGAATTGAATTTTTTCGCGACCTCTGCCACAGAATCACATCCTAACGAAGCGGACAGTATATTCTCAAAATACCAATTATCGTCGCTCAAAAAATATTTTTTATATACTGCTGAAACATCCAGCGTTAATATATCATTCTTTATTTCTTCTAAAGTAAATGCCACACTGTTCACCGTCCCTATATTATAACAGAATTCTATAATGTAAATATAATCTTATACTTTCAAAAACAAAATTTGCATATATGGCTATACAATGCTATTCCTTGCATACAGCCGCATCCAAATAATCTTTCATAGTTTCTGCCAACGCTTTTGACAAAAGGTAAGGAACACCATTGCCAATAGTTTTAAACATATCTGAAAGACTCATTTCACGAGGGAGCTCAAATTCTTTCGGCAGCGATTGTATAGCCATTGCTTCTGAAGCTGAAATTCGCCGTGCTTTATACGGATGTAAGTGAACTTCGTTATTACCATAGGCTGCTGTTGGGGAATAGCGCCAACGATGTAACCGCTTATAGGATTTTCCTCTTACGTCACCTTCATCAATGCTTTGCATTCTTGATAGCCCTGCCCGTGGTTTGAAATATGCCGTAGCATTAGGATGATTTAAAACATCATTTTTTTCAAACCAACGTTGTATTGTTAATTCGCGGATAAGCTGTGCGTTTGGCTCTTTTTGCGATTCTTCGATAAATGAATCTGTATTAGGCCAGTCAATCGCCCTTACTTGATCAAGCGTATATGAAATATTTGAGTTCCACCGGAAATTAAGTAATCGCTCTTCTTTATAATAACCCCTTTTCAAAATGTCTTTATTAACGCCGAAAAGTAAAATTCTATCTCTATCTTGGGGCACACCAAATTCTATTGCATTGGTCAACCTCTCTGTAGTGCAATAGCCTACTTTGTACAAACGTTTTTTCAAGTCTTCGTAGAATGCGCGGTGATATGAAGTGCGCCATAATCCTTTAACATTTTCGAACAAGAAAA
Organism: Bacteroidales bacterium; assembly: GCA_031264975.1. Taxonomy (GTDB): domain Bacteria; phylum Bacteroidota; class Bacteroidia; order Bacteroidales; family WCHB1-69; genus JAIROC01. Next base: position 754 of record JAISDH010000493.1, on the reverse strand, counting down.
AATCAGGTTTCATATTTATAATAAGATTGATATATGTTGACGATAGCTTTCCGTTTTCGCCATCCTTACCTTTATTTTTACCGCCAACAGAAAAATCGGGACATGGTGGCCCACCTATAAAACCTATGTATCGGTTATTCTTTTGAGCATCTACTATATAATCAAACAATTCATTTTTAAGGCTATTACAATAATTGTCAGCATTAGTATTGTGATACCCATACGCCGGGGAGCGCAAGTTCATCTTTTTCCTCGAATATTTATATGCATTTAAAAAAGATTCTGAATATTCATTAACAAAATCGATGTTGTATCCAGTTTTTTCAAACCCCAAATCAAGAAAGCCGCTGCCAGAAAAAAAAGAAAAAATCGCAAGTTTCTTGTCCATCTATTTAGCCTCCACGTTAGATCTAATTGCGGTATGGAACCACTTCCTCGGCAGTTGCAATTTTGTCGCTACCCGCACAGAATGCTCCTTCGATACTTTAGTCCTCTCCGCTATACTAATGATTCTACCACATCACCCCTGTGATTGCAAGCGCTTTTTTACCGCTGTTTTGTTCGACCGAGAATAGTGCCGCAAATATGCATTGGTGTCCCCATAATATCCATGTGAAGCCTTAGCTGTATTATCGTTTTTCAAATATTTTTTTCGATTTTACGAAAGAGTTTCATCACGGGGCTGTCGAAGCCGCCGCTGGCGTCGTACAGCGCGAACGCGCTTTCAAGGCTGGCGGCAACGCCGTTTTCGCGC
>JAISDH010000201.1 GCA_031264975.1 Bacteroidales bacterium | reverse complement strand
TCATTGACGAAATTAACCGTGGCGAAATATCCAAAATATTCGGCGAGTTGTTTTTCTCCATTGACCCGGGATATCGGGGAGTAAAAGGAAAAGTACAAACTCAATATGCTAATATGCATCTCGATGAAGAAGAGTTTTATGTTCCCGAAAATGTCTATATCATTGGAACCATGAATGACATTGACCGTAGTGTAGAAAGTTTCGATTTTGCGATGAGACGACGTTTTACTTGGAAAGAAATTACAGCAAAAGAAAGTCAAATAATGTTTAATGGTGAAAGTTGGAAAGAAGAAGCAATTAAGCGGATGGATAATTTGAATAATAAAATTTCTAACATTGAAGGACTAAATTCTTCGTACCATATCGGTGGCGCATATTTCAAAAACAATCTTCCAAAATACGAAGAAAGCGAAAAATGGAATAAACTATGGGATTTGCATTTGGCGCCATTACTGAAAGAGTATTTGAGAGGCATGTCGGATGTGGCTAAATATTTAGATGATAACAACAAAGGTGTTTTATATAATGCTTACCAAAAACAAACAGATGCTTCGAACATTGGACAACAATCGGAATAATCCTTTGACACTTGGCAATCAGAAAGACATTGATAATCTAAAAATCATTGCTAATTTAAAAATTGGCGAAATAAAACCAAAAGATTATCCCAATTTACTTGTCTTTCCACAAAGTTGGCAATTGGGAGTTAAGAAAAAAGAAAATTCTATTTTTAGAATTTCTGCCGATAATATTTTGACAACAGGAAATATTATGGGTTTTATAGGTGTAAAAGATACGGAACTTTTTATTTCTTCTCGCTTCGCAACAACAGACGAAAAAGACTGTTTTTTACATTATATGTTGCAAAAAGTCCTTAAAATTAATGTGGTAAATTTAGATGTTTCAAAAGGGAAAGATGATATTCATGATTTCTTACCCTATCTTTTTCCCGGATTTTTGCAGAATGCCCTTTCGCAAGGATTATTCAAACAATACAAACGGAATCAATATAATGACGCTAATGTAAAAGGAGCTATTGATGTTAATCGCCATATTCGCATCAACATCCCATTTGTAGGAAAGATTGCATATAACACCCGAGAACACAGTTACGATAATGCTGTAACACAATTGATACGGCACACTATTGAACATTTACGCACTCGTATTGTTGGTTATAGTCTATTGAACTGTAATGCTGATATGCGTGTAAATGTATCGCAAATAGAATTTGCTACACCAAGCTACAGGAAAAGTGACTTGCAAAAAATTATTAAAGCAAACCTTATTCCTGTAAATCATCCATATTATACGAAATACAAACCCTTACAGAAACTTTGCCTGCAAATATTACGGAGAGAACACACAACATTTGGCAAGAAAGACGATAAAATTCACGGATTATTGTTTGATGGGGCTTGGTTGTGGGAAGAATACATGGCAAAAGTCTTCGAAGAAAATAAATGCAATATTGAACATAGAATCACAAGAAGAGACAAACTGTTTGAAAAAGATGATATTAGTAAAAACCAAGGTATTATTCCTGATTTTATCAGACTTATAGAAAATACAATTTCGGCATCATTCATAGGAGATGCGAAATACAAACATATTGACACAAAAGACAATAGAGAGGATTATTTTCAGATTATCACCTATATGTACCGTTATTCTTGCAAGAAAGGATATTTGATTTTTCCGTATGACAAAGATAATAGACAAAATGAAGATGATAATAAAAATTTATATTATCGACCACGCATTATATATGACGGTAAAGAGGCTAAAAGTAAAAGCAGTGTTATTGAACTTGGCCTAAAAATTCCACAAAATTTAGAGAATAAATTATTTGTAGATTTTATCGAACACATGAAAGACTCTGAAAAGCAGATTGTTGATAAAATTATTAAAGATTTGAATAATTTTTAATTTTTCAGACCACGACATGCTTTGGCGTAGTATCAAGTTATCTTTGCACTCAAAATAGTTGTTTTTCGAGTACAATATGAAAATTCTACACCTCTCTGATACCCACAGCCGACACCACGCCTTACAAAACCTGCCCATTGCCGATATCATCATACATTCCGGCGATATGTTGTGGGCTGGTGCGAGCAAAGAAGTTCTTGATTTCATTGACTGGTTTGGCGGATTGGATTACAAGTATAAAATTTTCATTGCCGGCAATCACGATGATTGTTTTGAAGGAAGAAACAGGGAAATTATTCAAAATTTTTTACCGAAAAATTGCTTCTATCTGTGTAATTCCGGCATTGAAATTGAGGGAATCCAGTTTTGGGGTGTGCCGCTTTTTATGTCCGACGATATTAATGGTCGCCTTCCGCAAATGATGGCGCAAATCCCCGCAGATACTGATATTTTAATTACTCATAGTCCGCCTTTCGGCATTTTGGATACCACCGACAACAGCTACGGTTGCCCCGATTTGTTGCAAGCCGTTCTGAAAATCAAACCCAAATACCACCTTTTCGGGCATGTTCATGGCGCTTACGGCATTGAAAAGTCAGCATATACTACTTTTGTAAATGCTGCGCTAATGAACGAAAATTACGAACTTGTGAACAACCCTGTTTTGTTGGAAGTATAAATTTTTCAGCTTGTGCTATGTTTCATGATAGTTACTCCTAATTCTACAATAATTATGTTGGCAAAAGATATTCATAAAAAATATTATTCAGGGATATCGGAAGTTGATTTTAAACGAATTGTGGCTGCTGATACGGTTTCGAGCAATTTGGCAAAAGGCAAGTTGGGAAAATATGCAAAATGGATGCTCAATTTATATAAAACCAAAAATTTGAAGCTGGAAGATCTGCGCAAGGCGATAGGATATATTACTACATTTAACAAGGTATCACTTCGCAATAAGCTTAAAAATAAAGATTTAAATAATTATCACTCACTTACTGAAATGTATCTTGCCATACAGGAATTTTTTCAGCAACCTATTAGTAAAGCCGAAAAAATACGGAGGGTGAAAAGTCGAGGAGCAGAAAAACTATATGAAGATGAGCGTTTTGTGGTA
>JAISDH010000449.1 GCA_031264975.1 Bacteroidales bacterium | reverse complement strand
CATAAGTTATTTGTGGCATCCGGGTTTTATCATTCGTTTTTAGACAATGTGCTTGTTAAACTGCAAAACACATCCGGGATGTTTGATAATTTATATACAACAAAATTATTATGCCTATTATTGTTATTTATTAGCTGCTTGGGCGCCAAAGGGAAAAAAAGTGAAAAGATAAAAATCAGCATCATTATTTTTAGTATCACATTGGGGTTAATCCTATTTTTTCTCAATTTTTTGGTGTTTGAATTAACCGGCATATCTCTCGTTGCAAAAAACAGTATTTATTGTACTACGTTAGTAGCCGGGTATGTATTACTTCTTTTGGCTGCAATGTTAGTTTCCCGGTTACTCAAATATAACTTAATGAAAGATGTATTTAATGCCGAAAATGAAAGCTTTATGCAAGAGGGGCAGTTGATGGTTAATGAATATTCCGTGAATATACCCACAAAATTCTATTATCATTCACGCTGGCACAAAGGATGGATAAACGTTGTAAATCCTTTTCGAGCCAGCATCGTGCTGGGAACTCCGGGCTCCGGCAAATCATTTGCAGTCATAAATAGCTACATCAAACAACAAATTGAAAAAGGGTTTGCCTTGTACATTTATGATTATAAATTTCCCGATTTAACGGAAATCGCCTATAACCACTTACGGCTAAACCCACATGGTTATAAAGGTACAATGCCTAAGTTTTACGTCATTAATTTTGACGACCCAAGAAAAAGCCACCGGTGCAACCCAATACATCCGGCATTCATGACGGATATTTCTGACGCCTACGAAAGCGCCTATACCATCATGCTAAATCTCAATAAAACATGGATACAGAAACAAGGCGATTTTTTTGTGGAATCACCAATTATCCTGTTAGCCGCCATTATTTGGTATTTGAAAATATATAAGGACGGAAAATATTGTACGTTTCCGCATGCTATCGAATTTTTGAATAAAAAATACGCGGATATTTTTACCATTCTAACTTCTTATCCCGAATTGGAAAACTACCTGTCGCCATTCATGGACGCATGGGAAGGGGGAGCGCAAGACCAATTGCAGGGACAAATAGCATCCGCGAAAATTCCTCTTTCAAGAATGATTTCAAAACAACTTTACTGGGTAATGACGGGTGATGACTTTACACTCGACATCAACAACCCGGATGATCCAAAAATTCTTTGTGTGGGCAACAACCCTGACAGGCAGAATATTTACTCCGCAGCATTGGGCTTATACAACAGCCGGATTGTAAAATTAATCAATAAAAAAGGACAACTAAAAAGCGGCGTTTTAATTGATGAATTACCGACTATTTATTTTCGTGGGTTAGACAATCTGATTGCCACAGCACGAAGTAATAAAGTCGCCGTTTGCCTCGGCTTTCAGGATTATTCACAATTAACCCGAGATTATGGCGACAAGGAAAGTAAAGTTATACAAAATACCGTTGGAAATATTTTCTCCGGGCAGGTTGTCGGGGATACGGCCAAAAACTTATCTGAAAGATTTGGGAAAATCCTCCAGCGCCGCCAATCAATAAATATTAACCGGCAAGACACAAGCACTTCTATCAGTACGCAAATGGACAGCCTTATTCCGGCGAGTAAAATCGCGAATCTAAGTCAAGGTATGTTTGTCGGGGCTGTTGCCGATAACTTCGGAGAAGAAATAGCGCAAAAAATATTTCATGCAAAAATTCTTGTAGATATTGAACAAGTAAAAGCTGATGAAAAGCGATATGTTAAATTGCCTGTCATAACGTCATTTGTAGATGACACAGATGTCGATAGGCTGAACGAAATGGTAGATAAAAATTTTATACGGATTAAAAGCGATGTCACGAATATTGTAAACTCAGAACTGGATAGAATCGCCAATGACCCTAAACTATCACATTTAATTAATGAACAGCAATAGTACAAATATTTTATTGAAATAAAATATTATATAATAATCATAGATTTTTGATTAGATTTTAATTTACTTAAAATAAATAAATTATAATTATTACAATAATATATTATTATATTTAATATTATAAATAATAATATATTTATTATATTTGCAAAAAAAACAATAAAATGTACGGCTATGGAAAATGAAATTAATCCAAAAAAAGAAAAACAGCCTGTAAAAGAAAAACAAGAGCCAAAAACAATAGCGGAAGCAGTGTTCGGCGTTACTATCGACGAACGTGACGGATTAATCAATAACGCGTATCGAAATTTCATGGAGAAATATCATCGTGAACCCAGAATCCCGATAGACAAGTTCAAAAAGATGTGGGCGGATTTTGAAAAACTCGGGCTTACTATGCTTAAATTACAACAAGCAGAAGCCATGCTACAGCTTATTGACGGTAAAACTACTGAAAAAGCTTTACCAATCACGACAGAAGTAGCCGGCGCCAAAATAGACACAGAGGGGAAAATTGTTTTGCACAAAAATAAAGACGGTAATGTTTCTTTGAAATTATATCCGGTAAAAAATGAACCGAACTTGAAAGCGTATTTCGGGCATGCTTTTACAGACGAAGAACGTAACAATATTCTGAAAACAGGCTCACCGGGCACAATAGTTTATGCTGAGTTTAATAAGGAAGAAGGCAAGGTGCCGGTTCTTTTAACATTAGACAGGGAGACCAACCATTTTGTTGCACAACGAAAAGATTTCATTAAAATTCCTGACACATTCTTTCAAGTAACATTGTCGGAAGAACAAAAACAACGATTGAGCGAGGGTAAGATTGTCAGAATAGAAGGCATGAAATCATCTGAGAAACAGAAAATCTTTTCCACGAATGTGGTTTATAACGCTCAAAGAAGAGGGCTTGAATTGCTTTTTGAGCAAAATCAAAAAATCCCGCCGAAAAGAATATCAAATGTGGAACTCAGCATTCAGCAGCGAGACACTTTGAAAGAAGGTAAAAGCATATTTGTGGAAAATTTAACGGATAAGGGAGGGCGAAAATATGATGCTTATATAACATGGAATAATAAGAATGGGATGCTGAACTTTTCATCAAAAAATCCTAACGATGATACAGTGAAGAAAGTCGTAACCCCAGAACATAAAGTGCAGGTGGCGGCTAACAATGATGGGCATAAACCGGAAGCATTGAAAAATACACAAGGTGTGGCAGAAAAAAAGCAGCCTAATACCCCGACAACGAAACAGGTCGCAAAACAAAAACAAGAGAAAGCTGCTATCGCTCCGAAGAAAAAAGGCATGAAAATGTAATAAATTCAAAATATTTAAAAAATTCTAAAATTTAAAATTATGAACGACAAAATTTACGTAGGCAACTCCTACAAAGTGGAAAACGAAAAAGGTATATTTTACCAGTTTACAGCAAAACAAAATGAGATTAAAAAATTGCAGGGCGTGGGTAAACACGACGAAATCACCCTTGCCATTGAGCCAAAGCGTGAAGTAAAAGGGGAAAACTATCCCACACATAACGTGTATATTGGCGGTAGTGATAAAGCACACAGAAACCGCGAAGTGCAACTGTTGCTTTCAAAAAAGGCGCTCCTCGAAGCGCCGGTGGATGAATTTGGCGACGTCAAACTGCTTGCAGCTTCACGCAGCGAGGATAAGATGGGCGCTGACCTGTCTAATTATTCCGTTTCGTTGAGAGAGAAAGGCGAAGACGGCAAGTATTCATTTGTCGGACGCGGTTTCGATGCGTCCACCAAATTTGGTGAAACACGCGTTGTGGGAATAGCCTACAAGCGTGAGTTCGGCAAGGGCGGCGAGGATGGGAAATCATACAACCTTAATTTGGATGCAAATAAGATTCAAAAATTGGACATTAACGAATATGGTGATGCTAAATTGGGCATTGTCCCATATAGTGTCCATGTCGCTAATCCGGATAATACCGTAACCGACGAAACTCGCTATCTGGTGGTAGAGACAAATTCACAACGTGCAAACGTCGAAGCTACGGTGAATATTCATCTTGCCAATACCGAAAAAACACGCGATGTGGATGGCAACCTTAAACAGTTACCCACATTGTATGACTGTAATGCGCACACTGTGGGCGACAATGATGTATACAAGCTGATTGTCAGGGATAAAAATCCGGAAAAAATCAGCAAGGATTGTGCCGACATGGTCGTGTTTGAAGACAAATACACGCCGGAAATGAAACACATGTCTTTGGAGGAAATAAAAGCCGCAAAAGAGGTCGTAGAAACAAATTATATCGGTAAAGGCTGGACAAATGATCCGGCAAAAATCAAGCTGAGTGTCGCTGACCTCACGCAAGAGGGATTAAGCAAGGCGATTGAAAATAATCACCTGACAAAGGTTATCGCCATTATAAAACATTCTCCTGATATTGTCGAATCCCAGCATGTAGAGCAGGCACAGACAAAGACAGAAGGACTGATCAAATGGGTAACAAATACCTATCAAAGCAAACAGGCGCCGCCCCAGCAAATTTCCAATATCAAGTTTACCGACGAACAACTTGCCACCTTGCAAGCCGGGAAAGCTGTTAAAGCCGAAGGATTGGAAATTAAAAACGGAACGCATGCCGGCCAAAAAGTGGACAGGTGGATCACCTGGGACAACAAAACCGGCAAGTGCCACTTTTACGAAACAGAACCAAAACCCAAAGCGGTAGTGGGACAGAAGCAGTCCGATAAGAAAGACAAAGGTATAAAAATGTGAACGAAAACGTGAAGCAATGATATATATGCTGCTCTCTTGCAATCTTGCAAAGATGCAGCATATATGTTTTTATATTATAATTCCCCCGAAAGGAAAAGGGATGAAAATCTAAAGAAGAACCTCGAAAAGAAAAATGTCATATTCTAAAAAAACACATTTC
>JAISDH010000431.1 GCA_031264975.1 Bacteroidales bacterium | reverse complement strand
AAAATGTTCCAAACTATTTTATTACAAACCGAAATCGTTGCAGATGTTGTCATTCCTCATGAAGAAAAACTGAATATACTTTCGCTTTTATTTGACAGTGGAAGTATTTGGATTACGATTCCGCTGTTGATTATGTCTGTGATTATCGTTTATATTTTTATTGACAGATACATTGCTATCAATAAAGCAGAAAAAGAAGACGTCAATTTCATGAATAATATTCGTGATTTTATTCATAACAATCGTCTCGATGCAGCCTTGGCTTTATGCGGAAAAACGCAGACGCCGATTGCCCGTATGATAGAAAAGGGACTTTCCCGATTGGGTAAACCTTTGGGCGATATCAATGAAACCATTAGTAATGTCGGAAATATGGAAGTTGCCCGACTGGAAAAAGGCGTAGGTATCATTTCAACATTGGCAAGTATTGCCCCCATGCTTGGTTTTTTGGGGACTGTTGTCGGTATGATTATCGCTTTTCACAACATGGAGTATTCCGGCAATAATTTAGAGATTAAAGACCTTGCAAGCGGTATCTACACCGCGTTAATTACCACCGTCAGTGGGTTGATTGTGGGGATTGTAGGTTACACTTGCTACAGCGTATTGGTTTCTAAAGTAAGTAACGTTGTCCTTTTACTGGAATCCAGAGCCTCTGACTTTATGGATTTATTACATGAACCGGCTAACTAATCTTAAAACTGGAAGATATGGCAATACAATCCATGAATAAAAATAAAATAGAGTTTAGCATGTCCACACAAGCCGACCTTGTGTTTTTGCTGCTCATATTTTTTATGATAACATCTACACTGGTAAGTCCCAATGCGATTAAATTATTATTACCAAACAGTAACAGTAAAACGGCTACCAAACGTAATTTTGAAGTATATATAGACGAACAGTTGGAATATTCTATTTTACAGGGTAAAGATTTAATGGCGATAGATGAAGAATCATTACAGGAAGCAATCGCCGAACGTCTGATACACGAAGATACCAATGCCGCTATTGTGGTAAGGGCAGACAAAAGTGTTCCCATTCAAAATGTAGTATATGTTATCGATGCAGTTAATCTAATCAACGAAACACAACATAAACAACACAAAGTAATATTGGCAACAACGCCCAAAAAAGAAAAATAAATGAAATATACAGATACAGATAATGACAATGACAAAAAACGCAATAAAGCCATTGCATTCATCACCACTGTAGTTTTGCATGGGTTGTTATTATTGTGTTTTGCCTTTATGGGGTTGACGCATCAAATGCCCCCGCCTCCCGAATATGGGATAGAAGTTGACATGGGCGGCGGCGGTGGAGGCGGTTCCAGAGTTGCCTCAAATAATGTTGCGGTATCGCCGGGCGCTTCTGCTCCGAGAGAAAATATATCTACGCAAAATGTGGAAGAATCCGTAACCTTAAACACAACGCGAAGACCTGTTACAAATCCCACAAGAACAGTTCCCGAACAAACGGAAACCGAAAATAGCACGGAAGAAACTCCTGTTGTAAACCCAAACGCACTCTTCAGACGCAATGCCTCTCAAGGCGGAGGCGGTAGCGGAACAGGGGCTGGTACAGGTACAGGAAGCGGGACAGGCTCCGGCACGGGCAGCAATTTTGGGAGCGGAATAGGTAACGGCGGCGGCGATTTCTTTTTGGACGGTCGTCCTGTCATAAATAAAGCGTTTCCGAAGGCAAAAAACAATATGGAAGGCGTTGTTAAAGTTGATTTTCGAGCAGATAAAGACGGTAATGTTGTCTACGCGAAAGCGGGCGGTAGAGGCACCACCATTAACGACCAGCAAATATGGGAAGAATGCGAAAGAGCTGCCAGACTTTCCAAGTTTAAGGCAAAGTCCGACGCGCAAACAGAAGAAAAAGGCGTTATCACCTATCGTTTCATCATTCAGTAATTTTGGAACTTATTCACTAACTTTTGATGACTTATAGGGAAGCTATCGAGTACTTATATAACAGTTTGCCGGTATACCAACGCATAGGCGCCGCCGCATACAAGGCAAACCTCCATAATACCATTGCTTTGATGGAACATTTGGATAATCCTGAAAAGAAATTCAAATCCATACATGTGGCAGGAACAAACGGAAAGGGTTCCGTCTCGCACAATTTGGCGTCAATATATCAGGAAGCCGGTTATAAAACGGGGCTGTACACCTCTCCACATCTAAAGGATTTCAGAGAACGCATCCGTATTAACGGAGAAAAAATAGCTAAAAAATTCATTACCGATTTCACGGAACAACATAAAACATTCTTTGAAAAAATACATCCGTCGTTTTTTGAGATGACAGTAGGCATGGCGTTTTTGTACTTTGCAGAGGCAAACGTGGATATTGCCATTATAGAAACAGGCATGGGTGGACGGCTGGATTCTACAAACGTAATCATTCCGCAGCTAAGTATCATCACGAACATTAGTTACGACCATACCCAATTTCTGGGGAATACGCTTGCAGATATTGCCCGTGAAAAAGCGGGAATCATCAAGGAAAATATTCCTGTAGTCATCGGCGAAACCCACCCCGAAACGGCGTGCATATTCCAACAAATGGCAACGGAAAAACACGCGCCTGTTACGTTTGCCGACCAATCGTTTTATCTTACAGAAAAGGAAACAGTTTTAAAACAAGACGGCTTTTGGACGACTTTTAATGTGAAATCAGATTATGATACCGGCGATAAAACATTCATCACGCCGCTATCAGGAGCATATCAGCAACATAATTTTAAAACCATATTTGCCGCTTGTCAGTGCATTGGAAAAGAAACGTTGTCGGAACAGGACGTCAGAAACGGCATCAAGAACTGTATCATAAATACAGGCTTCATGGGCAGGTGGCAAGTGTTGCAACAAGACCCTCTTTGCATTGCAGACACAGGACACAATCCCGCCGGAATAAAATATGTGATGGAACAAATTA
>JAISDH010000352.1 GCA_031264975.1 Bacteroidales bacterium | reverse complement strand
AGCAATCGCGTTAGTAGCAATGAGTATGACGGCTGGTGCGCAGGAAAAGGGCGACATGGCCGCAGGTGGCAACCTCGTATTGGGTTCGGGCGACAGTTTTACCAATTTTGGTATCGGAGGCAAGTTCCAATACAACGTAACGAATCCCCTCCGTTTGGAAGGCTCGTTTACCTACTTCCTCCCCAAAAAGGAAGGCGTAGCGGATCTGGCTGAAATAAGTTTAAGCATGTGGGATTTGAGTGTGAACGGTCACTGGCTGTTTCCCGTAGCCGACAAAGTTACGGTGTATCCGCTGGCCGGACTGGGTATACTGGGTACTTCTTCCAGCGCAAAAATAGATCTGGGCGGCTTGGATTATAACGGCAGCGGTTCTTCTACCGAGGTTGGCCTCAATCTCGGCGGCGGCATCGACCTGAAACTCACGGACGAACTTATCCTCAATGCCGAACTGAAATACAAGATTGTCAGCACGTGGAGCAGATTACTTGTGTCGGTCGGGATAGCCTATAAGTTTTAACAGGGACTACCGATTTGCGCACAAAGTACGCATTTTTATAATTCCCGGGTTGTACCGGCAAAATGAAAAAAAGTCATTACGATGCCTTCAGTAAATCATTATAGAAGCATTATGATATCTTTATCGAACTATTATAATGATTCACTGAAGACGTCACAATGGCTTTTTTTAGGTCTTTGATAAAGAAAATTTTATATTTGCAAATCAATGACGCCAACGAAACAGCATTAAATATAAATATTTTACATTAACTTATTGCAACGCAGAATGAAACAGCCATTACCTGTCAATAACCAAGCGAATGCGGTGCTAGCCTATGGAATAACCAAAGATATAAAACATGGACTGTTGTCGTATAATTTTATTAAGTCAGGCCATTTGCTCTATATGAATTCCGGTAATTTATTGAATGAGGATACAAAATATAAAGTAAATGTGATAGATGAGAGAACAGGTAAAATAGTTGATAATTATTTGAAGCTAGATGAAAAGCTCGGCTATTTAAGCGTGATGGAATATACTAATTTTTCTTTTTTCTCAGATACGTTATCTTATTCACAATCCTTTTCGAATGTAATATATCAGTTGAAAGATGGTTTTTCCATACCCCGATTGGAACTTGATTTCGGAAAAAACAATTTGCCGGAATCTTTTCCTGAAGACTATACGAATTTGATGGAATTTATTGGTAGTTTCAGGAAATCGAGTTATGCATCAAGAATAGATAATTATAGAGAATCTGCATCTTATCTGTCATTTATGTATTCTTATGCGAATGAATATTTCAATGTATTCTTTGATAAGAGGAATAATAAAATATATAATTTCAAATCGTATTATGATGATTTATTATTTCCTGATATTGAACAAAAAAAGTCGTATGATTTATTATCTGTCTTTGCCGATGAAAATAGTTTCTATTTTTCAATAGAAGCGACCTATTATATAGAAATGTACAAAAGGTCAACGAATATTACTCCAATGGCCAAGAAAATATACTCGAATATAGCGATGATGTATTAAGTTTTCAACGTTTTGATTTAGTGAAAAAATAAAGAATGAAAAAGATTTACATTATATTATCATGTTTTTCCCTGTTTGTTGCTTGTTCTCCAAATAGAAATGAAACTCCTCTCTCAAATCGGCAAATTTATCTGGAGTTAACGGATGATGTGCAACTCTCAGACTCGTTGGAATTCGTATTTATTCCATTAGAGACGAATGAGCAGTGCTTAATTGGAATAGTTAAACAAGTTGAGATACGGAATGGGAAAATATATGTTTTGGACATCAAACAAATGGCATTATTTGTTTTTGATATGGAAGGGAAATTTCTTACACAAATAGCTAACAGAGGATCCGGGCCGGGTGAATATATCACCCCGATGTCATTCGATTTTGACTTATCTGCAAACACGATTATCGTGAATGATATTGATAAGAAAGAGTTACTCTGTTTCGACCTGAATGATTACCGGTTTAAGTATACCAAAGCTCTTCCTGAGCATTATTCATCGTTTAGCATACTCTCCAATCATTCAATCTCATTCTTTTCTTCATCAGGTGTTCTTAAAGAGAGAGGAGAAGATTATTATGTCTTGACTTGCGACTCTTTATTAAATCCAAAACACACGTATTTCCCCGCCGATTTTAGAAGTGGATATTCTTATGCGTTAGGTCGCAATTTCTACCGGGTAGGGAACCGGGACTTTGTTTACCACGGACAGATTCCGGTGATTTATGAAATCGTAGGGGATGAGATAAAAATCCACTATGAACTGATACTGGGAACATTTGATTTTCCTCCGGTAACCTATCTGCAGGAAGAGTCAATGAATAACACATACTTTGTGCCAACGCTTCTGCATTCCGGATATATATCCGCTTACATGGTGTGTGAAACAGAGGAGTTATTATGTGTTATGTTCACGCGGAATGTTTCTCAGTCCTACTATGGTATCTATCATAAAAATAGCTCAAAAGGGTACTTATACACAGCGAATGGATTTGCCAGGAACGGGGGTGTCAGAATTCCTCTTTCTCTGGAAGGAGCCACTGACGGATACATCATCGGTGTACTGTCACCCTCTTTCATAGGGAAGCCTTACACACCGAATGCGGATTTGCAACCGATCCTGGATAAATTATCTCCTGAAGATAATCCGGTGTTATGCCTTTTTAAATGGAAAGAATAAAATGAATGTATATATAAAGTCTATCTCTATGAAAAAAGAAATTGGCATATGGAGCCTTCTGCTCTTTTTATGTGGTGCCTCTTCCTGTAAAGAAAAATCTATTTCTTATCAGATACCGGAAGAAGAGGATCATATAATGGGCGACATGTGGAAAAATGCAACTGACATACCGCTTTATACGGATGTAGAAATAACCGATTCGTATTATGTGTTTACGGATTATGAAAATGAGGGCCTTCTGCATGTTTATGGCAAAAATAATCCTTCGGCGGAACTTGCCGCAGCGAAACATGGAAGAGGCGCTACGGGGCTTGTGTCGGTAGAATTTGTAAAGAGCAACACCCGTTATCCGTCCGAAAGTGATGATGTCTGGATAATAGATAATAAAAGTAGGTTAAAACAGGTTCGATGTAAAAAGGATTCCTTGATGGTTGTACGGGATATAACTCTTCCGGTAAATCTGAACCGTAGTATCGATTATAATATTACAAAGGATGAATTTTATGGAGTTCCCAGTGTGGGTGAAAGAAACAAAGCATTCTATTTCTTTCATCCCGATTCCGGTTATTATTGGGTTGATATGTATGGCATGGATAAAAAAAGGTACACGAAAAATAATATTGCTTGTTACGCCAATTTACTTGTACATGAGAAGAGGGAATCCATCGTATGCGCCTATCGTTTTTTTAATAAAATTCAGTTTTTTGATTTAAGGGGAAATATAAGTAAAGACATTTTTTATGGTAAGGATTGTATAGAACCAAAAGACAACACTGTTGAACCGGCAAACTTCAAAGACAACCTGAAATGTTTTATAGATATTTATGCGACTGATCAATATGTATTCTGCGTTTACGATGGCTCTTATGACTATACCAATTTGTCAAAAATAATAATCTTCAAATGGGACGGAACCCATGTGAAAACATGGCAAACAGACCGTATCATAAAAAGTATAGCAGTAGATAAATCGAATTCTTATCTATTAGCCTTAACAGCGAATGAGTCTAAAGGACGGGATATCGTTCGCTATAAACTTGAATAGAATGATTCTTGTAAGGATTTTTTATAAAAACAGAATTAAATATTTCACAAAATTAAAAAGAGAATTATTTTTATCAAATATCCCAATCCTGTATGCGCCAGGTTCCTTTTCTATTCGGGGCGTTGGTGTGGATAGAGGGGTTGATTGCTTTTAATTCTTCAATGAATTTTTGTTCCTGAGCGGGAGAGATTAACCAAAAACTCTTCTTATTCATAAAGTCAATTCGCAATCTCTTTAGAGAAGCCGTAGGTGACGAAAGTGGATTGTAAGAACGTTCTACCGAGGTGATTTTACTTATCTCAGCGCTCGCGCATGGGATAAACCAAATTTTCACAAATAGTTTATCTCCTGAAATGACATAGCGTATACCGGTGAGAAGCAGCATAACAAACAACAAAATTCCGCCAAGAATATATGTTTCCTGACATCTCTTGTCTTGAACTAACAGAATAAGTGCAAAAAGGAATATTGTAAGTATGAATACAATAAGTAATACGCTTATACGCGATCTGAATATGTTTCTTTTTTCCATAATTATATAGTATTATTGTGTGTGTCACTGACAAATGTAACTATTTATCTATAATATCAATATTTTCACAGACTTTTTTTAAAAAGAATTTTATATTTGCAGCATATTCGCTCTTTATTCGGGATTAAACCAGGTTGAGAATCCGGATGACTCTTGTTCCTGTTTGACGGAAACAGAGGTATAGACGATACCACCCTCCTCCTGGGCGATCTGAGTGGTAAGAACCGGCTTCTGCATGCAACGCCCCAGGAGGTAAAGGGTGTCGTGGAACTTTCTGACGGGCAAGTTGAAGAAGAGAGTGCAAATCAGGGTTATATCTGGAGAAGTTACATGGATATGAATTACGAATTGAATAAGGCTGCGTTGGCCACCCAGTTTAACGATATTTATGCATTATATTCCGATATGTCGGAAGTCGAAGCAGACCGGCAATTAGCTAACAATAGGTCATCCGTTCCGGATTTCTGTTTTCACTTCACAATTTTAAACCGGCTGTCAATATAATAAAAGATTTGTGATCGAGGGAATCTCAACCATAACCGTTTATACACAAATATTTACGGTAGACTGATAGTGATATCAGTAAAATATCGGTGTTTTTTTAAGGTCTTTAAAGAACGGAGTTTTATATTTGTAGGTGTTTTAAACCTAAATCGGAAGATGAAACGAATTGTTGTCTGTTTGATTAGTTTCCTTTTTTTCCTTTCATGTGCTAAAATACCGGAAGGCGGCGGATACGGAAAGAGGTATCGTCTATGTAGCAGGTTCGCGGAAGTATATATATATGTCGTTTACGATCAGAGTAAAGAGATGAATGAAAATAAGGGTTCTCTGATTTGTATATATGACTGGGACGGGAACCCGGTAGAATTACTACAGTTCAATAAAAACAGAAGTTGCCTGGTAATAGATGAAAAGGAAAACAGGGGATATGTTATTGCGCAGGATCCGGATGACGCATTGATGTATTTTGATTTGTGACGAAAACAGGATGAAAATCTTTTTTTTGAAGAAAAATACCGTCGTTTAATTTCTACACAAACATAGAAATTAAATTTCAGTTTTAAAAACTTTCCATGCGATAAATAAATCGATTTATTTGATTTGTTTATCAATAGATAAGCGAAAACTGGGGTGAACGACTGCACTGCTCCGAATGCCTCATATACTGTAAAAATTAAACGACGATATTTTTTATATACCAAAAATCATGCAAAATGGAAAAGCTAACTACAATTATGGTAATTCTCCTGCTTACAATGGCAGGGTGCATAGAAAACAAACAACCGGCAGATGACTTCATCATCGTAGATGTTACGGCAAACTATCCAAAAGAAGAACTGCTTCTCCAGGATTTTATGGATGTGGAATACGTCCCGCTGGAAACCAACGATGAATTTGTTTGCCAGGATTTGGTAGTAGACGTCACTAAGAATAGGATAATAGTAAGAAACCGTAATCAGGAGGGTGATATTTTTATCTTTGACAGAAACGGTAAAGCCATAAAAAGAATAAACCGTAAAGGGCAGGGGGCCGAGGAGTATAACCTTTATTCGGGCATTGTCCTTGATGAAGACAAAGCTGAAATTTTTGTCAACGACCTTTCCACTCACAGAACATTAGTGTATGATTTGGAGGGAAATTATAAGCGAACGCTTAAACAGGGAGATGATACCCAGTGGGACTATATGTACAATTTTGACCGTGAAAATCTGATAAGCAATAATAGTTGGAAAAAAGTAGGCAGGAAGGAACCTTTTGCAATTATATCCAAAACAGATGGAAGCCTTACAGAAGAAATTCAAATTTCAACTAAAGATGAGATACACATGCGTGCGGAATTTGAATTGGACGGTAAAACTTATTTTTATACCCCTGAATCTCATAAGGCAATGATTCCATACCTTGATAGCTGGATACTTGTAGAACAATCGTCCGATACGGTGTACAGATACCGGTACGACCATACGCTGACGCCCTTTATAGTAAGGACTCCTTCCATACAATCCATGATTCCCAGGGTATTTCTTTTTCCAAGCATGTTTACCAGGCGTTATTATTTTATGGAAGTGGTAACAGTAGAAATCGACCGGAGTCGGGACGAATGGTTTCCGGCGACTTCTCTGATGTACGACAAACAGGAAGACGCCATTTCCAGATATACCGTATATAATGGCGATTATACGGAGAAGAGGCCCGTAAATATTAACAGGTCAACCACTGTGAGCAGTGAAATAGTAGCCTGTATATCCATACAGTCCTACCAGCTTATGGAAGATTACGAAAAAGGCAAGCTGAAAGGTCGCCTGGCAGAAATCGCCGCCGGATTGAACGAAGAATCCAATCCGGTGATTATGCTGATAAAGCATAAGAAGGCCGGATAACAAGAATATTTTAAAAATTAGCCATCAACGAGATGTTCGTAAGAATATTTCATTATATTTGCCCATGTTGTAAACCTAAATTGACTTATATGAGAGTTGAAAAAACGATACATTCCAGGTGTGCC
>JAISDH010000283.1 GCA_031264975.1 Bacteroidales bacterium | reverse complement strand
GGAAAATATTTATAGAAGTAAGCAATATATAAAGATTTTTTGTATCTTTGCAGACTGAAAAATTTCGGGGTGTGGCGCAGTTGGCTAGCGCACTTGCATGGGGTGCAAGGGGTCGGAAGTTCGAGTCTTCTTACCCCGACAATTTTTTTGTGGAATGCCTAAGGATATTTTAGGCATTTTTTGTTTTATTAGCGTTTTAGATGTAAACCGAGAAATTATTTATGAGAAAAACAGCAGTAATTGCTTTTGGAGGAAATGCTTTGTTAAGAAGCGGACAAAAAGGAACTTATAAAGAACAGTTAGAAAATGTAAAAGATACGTGTAAATCAATTGTACATTTGATAAAGCAAGACTATAATATCATTATCGGACATGGAAATGGGCCCCAAGTAGGAAATGTGATGTTACAACATGAAATTACCAGTCGAGTAACGGATGTATTGGCAATGCCATTAGATTTTTGTGTTTCGGAAACGCAGGGTTCTATAGGCTACTTGATTGAACAGGGATTGCGCAATATTCTTCTTGAGCAAGGTATTGAACGTAATGTTGTTGGACTTATAACGCAAGTTATTGTAGACAAAAATGACCCTATGCTTGCTAACTCAACCAAGCCTGTAGGCCCCTATTATAAAGAAAAACAGGTAACTGCTTTTTTGGAAGAGCATCCCAATACGCCATTTAAAGAAGACCCTAAAGGAAATGGGTGGCGCAGGGTGGTTGCATCCCCAAAACCTCATTCGGTATTAAACATTGACGTCATAAAAACATTAGCCGAAGCGGGCAATATTGTCATAACGGTAGGCGGTGGCGGAATACCGATTATTATAGATGAAAATAAACATTTGAAAGGGATAGAGGCTGTTATTGACAAAGATTTAGCCTCTGCTTTGGTGGCAGTTGAAATAGGAGCAGATGAATTTTATATTTTGACCGACGTTCCGAAAGTATATATTAATTTTCGCAAACCAAATGAAAAAGCATTGGATGTTATAACGATAGAAGATGCGGAACGTTATTTGGAAGAAGGTCACTTTGTAGAGGGTTCTATGGCTCCGAAAGTACGGGCTGCTTTATATTTTGTAAAACATGGTGGAAAAGAATGTATTATCACGGAAGCAGGACAACTAACCAATCCTGCCTGTGGCACACGTATTGTTATAAATAATTAGTAATCAAAAAAAAGTAAATATGGCTTTTAATATTAGAAACAAAAGTTTTTTAAAGTTATTGGATTTTACTCCAAAGGAAATACAACATTTATTGGATTTGTCAGCATCATTGAAAGCGGCAAAATACGCTGGAACAGAGCAACAAATGCTAAAGGGAAAGAACATAGTATTATTGTTTGAAAAGGATTCCACTCGTACGCGTTGCGCGTTTGAGGTGGCGGCAATGGACCAGGGAGCAGGTATTACATACTTAGGACCTTCCGGTTCTCAAATGGGGAAAAAAGAATCCATGAAAGATACGGCGCGCGTATTAGGTAGAATGTATGACGGAATTGAGTATCGTGGCTATGACCAGGAAATTGTTGAAACATTGGCAGCGTATGCCGGCGTTCCCGTCTGGAATGGATTAACTACTGAATTTCATCCAACGCAGATATTAGCGGACTTTTTAACGATGATAGAACACAGTGATAAACCGTTAAATAAAATTTCTTTCTGTTACCTGGGAGACGCTCGCAATAACATGGGCAATTCTTTAATGGTAGGCGCATCAAAAATGGGAATGGATTTTCGTGCTGCCGCTCCCGTAAATTGTCAGCCGGATGCAAAGTTAGTGGCAGAGTGTGAAAAAATTGCGAAAGAAACCGGAGCAACAATAACAATCACTGACAATGTGGAAAAGGCAGTAAAAGGAGTTGATTTTCTATATACGGATGTTTGGGTCTCCATGGGAGAACCGGAAGAAGTATGGAAAGAACGTATTCACCTTTTAAAACCCTATCAAGTTAATATGGACGTAGTGAAGAAAACCGGTAATCCGAATGTAAAATTTATGCACTGTTTGCCTGCGTTCCATAATTTGGAAACAGCAGTAGGACGTGATATTCATGCGAAATTTGGTTTAAAAGCAATGGAGGTTACAGAAGATGTTTTTGAATCTCCGATGTCTATTGTGTTTGATGAAGCTGAAAACAGATTACATACCATTAAGGCAGTAATGGTTGCAACATTAGGAAATTAAACCGCAGCTTTGCCGTTTTTAGGCGCTTAATTTTATATTTCAGAACTCCTGACTTAAAGATACAAAGGCGAGGGTATATATAGACCATTAGCCACTATAACCATTTGCAAGAGGTCAGGAGTTTTGACTATGATTGATAAAAGCATTGATTAGCTTGCCGACTTTTCAACAAGGTGGATTTCAGAAAAATCCACAAAAACATCCTGCATATTAAAATATTTTCGTCCGTTACTTGTCTTCATAAGTAGGAACAATAAACAATTATAAATTTAGAATAAATAGATAATGAGACTATTGAAAACAGTAAGGAAAATCGGGAATATAATATATAAGGTATATTTCAAAGTAGGGGTAAAACATGTTTTACCCTTATTGTTCGGTTCGTTTAGCGCCGACACTATGATGAGCATGTATTGCAATGAAGATTATATGAGAAAAAATCGGCAGGTATAATTAATTGACAGTAATATAAAATAATAGTAATATAAATATATGGGACATCTGCCTTCGCTTGTATCCGATTTGGCGTTGATTTTGATAACTGCCGGAATCGTTACTTTGTTGTTCAAATGGCTGAAACAACCCGTCGTACTAGGGTATATCGTAGCGGGATTTCTGGTTGGTCCGCATATCGACCTGTTTCCGTCGGTTATCGACAGCGAAAGTATTTCCACGTGGTCTGAAATAGGTATTATTTTCCTGTTGTTTGCACTCGGACTTGAATTTCGGTTTAAAAAACTGTTGGAAGTCGGGCGTCCGGCAATCATTGCTGCCGCTATCAATATGGGGGCGATGATTGCTGTTGGTTATCTGGTGGGACGTCTGTTGGGATGGAGCAGTATGGAGTCGATTTTTCTCGGCGGAATGTTTTCCATGGCTTCGACAACCATTATCATCAATGCATTCGGCGACATGAGTCTGCAAAAGGAACGTTTTGCAAATATAGTTTTCGGAATCCTGATTATTGAAGATATTGCAGCCATACTGATGATAGTACTGTTCTCGACCATTGCAGTAAGCCAAACCTTTGAAGGGTTGCAATTACTCGAGAGTCTTATTAAGGTAATCTTTTTTATCATTGTCTGGTTTGTAACGGGCATATTCCTTATCCCGACAATTCTAAAGAAAATAGGGAAATACCTCAGTGATGAAACTTTACTGATTATTTCCATTGGTTTATGTCTGGGAATGGTACTCTTTGCGGATGCTGTTGGATTGTCTACGGCATTGGGAGCTTTCATCATGGGATTGGTTCTGGCAGAGAGTACGGAGTCCAAAAGGATAGAACAGTTGGTAAACCCGCTCAAAGATATATTCGGAGCCGTTTTCTTCGTTTCGGTAGGGATGATGATTGTCCCCGGATTGATAGTGGAACACATTGTACCAATCCTCATTTTAACATCGGTTGTACTCGTCGGTCGCGTTATTTTTGGCACATTGGGTGTTTTGGCTTCCGGCGAAAGTCTTAAAGTCTCTATGCAATCAGGGTTTAGTCTGGCACAGGTAGGAGAATTTTCCTTTATCATTGCGGCGCTGGGTATCCAATTGGGTGTGCTAAGCGACTTTATCTATCCGGTTATCGTATCGGTGTCCGTGCTTACAACTTTCACGACGCCTTATGGAATCAGATATTCCGGGAAAATATATCATAAAATCGACAAACTGCTCCCTGCAAAATGGAATAAGATACGCATAGGGTATGGAAATATGAGGGATAATCTTACGGACACGTCAAGCGAATGGATGGTTTTGCTAAAAAAAACGCTTCTTCCCGTTACAGTTTATCTGACGCTTGCGATGGCGGCGCTTATCCTGTCGAAAATGTATTTCATTCCTTTCATCACAAGCCATATTCTTTCTTTGTGGGGAAATATCCTGTCGGCGGCAGTAACTATATCGTGCATGTCGCCTTTCCTTTACGGTCTGATAAGTAAACGGTATGTCCTGTCTCGGGAACAGTTTTCCGTCTTATGGAATAAAAACACATTGAATAAATGGCTAATGATTGGGATAAACCTTTTCCGTAATGCTCTTTTTATTTCACTAATCATGATGGTCTTGCTTCCTCTTTTTCCTGCCGGAAAAATCATCATGGTTATTGTTTCAATATTAATTTTCATATATATTGCCATAAATCCGAAATATGAATCACGAACGAGAAAGATTGAATCCGTATTTCTCAACAACCTTAATCGAAAGGAACCGGAAACGCCTGAAGACGTCCATTCGGAAAAATGAAACTCTCCGAGAAAGTTGACGATTGTTTCGGTCGGATAGTAATCATCAAGTTGCTGTAACTTTACAAAAACAGATATGATAAGCGGAGTAAAAACAATCAACTATTCTGATACTCTCCCCTCATGTTTTAGTGGTGCCTCTGACACTTGATTATTGTCGAGCGAAATGACCGGATAGTGAAAAACATTACCTTTTTACAGTCGGGAAAATAATTTACACGCAGATGA
>JAISDH010000149.1 GCA_031264975.1 Bacteroidales bacterium | reverse complement strand
CCCGTCGCAATCAGTTCCATTGAAGGAATAGAGAAAATTTTATAGTCAAAAATTATCTTTGCCGCTTCCGTATCTCGAAAGGTGATTTCTATTTTACCTCTATCCCTGTATTTCAAAGGGCGCTTATAGTCAAAATGTAGTTCCACCAAAGGAGCGTAAAATCCTTTATCAAACATATACAGATATTCAAGATTGTATTTTCTTCCAAATGCTTCACGGGCGTCTTCAAAATAAAGAGAATATGACCCATGCCACACAATTCCCATAGAATCTACTTCACTGAAACGTACCTCAAACTCTTTTTCTGCCTTCAAAATAATTTTTTCTTTGTCCATATCTTTTTACCTTTATTCTTTGCTAAATATTATTATACGTGTAATATCGTAGAAATGATGAAAATATTGTTCTCAGTAGATGAAAGGGAAGAAAGGGCGAAGGGACGAAGGGACGAAAGGGCGAAAGGGAACAAGACGCAAGCAGAAACTCGTCCACTTGTCTACTTGTTCACTGTTTTCATCCTTTCATCCGGTGAATCCTGCTCAAAAACTCTGGATTGCTTCGTTCCTCGCAATGACGAGTAAGCGTGTGCAATGCAATAGGCGTAACGTCAGACGGTTTTCCGTCATTGCGAGGAACGAAGCAATCCAGAAAGCAAGCAATCCCGAGCAAAATTCAGACAGAAGAAAGGGCGAAAGGAACAAACAACGAACATTTCCTTGTGCCTTGTTGTCTATTGCTTGTTGCTGGCTGCCTGTATTTCCTTTTGCCCTTCTTTTTCATGGCTTGCCTGCCTGTTGCTTGTTGCTTGCTGCTTGCTGCCTTGTTCTCGTCACCTTATTAACAATGGTTGGTTATTAATTAATTTTGAAAAGGGGGATGTAATCTTGAAAAAAATAATACCTTTGCCGACAGTAAAAGAAATAAAAGAAGACTATCTAATGAATGCTTACACAAGTGATAAGATAATAACGCTAAAATGGAATGAGCATATTCGTCAGCGTCCGGGTATGTATATTGGCAAATTGGGAGAGGGTTCTTCTCAGGATGACGGAATATATATTATGGTAAAGGAAGTCATCGACAACTCTATTGATGAATATATGATGGGGTTTGGGCGAACTATCGAAATTAATATAAAGGAAAACCAGGTATCTATACGTGATTATGGACGGGGAATACCTTTGGATAAAGCGATTGATTGCGTATCTAAGATGAATACGGGCGGAAAGTACGATTCCGATGTTTTTCAAAAGTCGATAGGGATGAATGGAGTAGGGACAAAGGCGGTGAATGCGTTGTCGAAGTATTTTAAAATTCAAACCATTCGTGAAGGAAAAATGAAGACGGTAGAATTTTCAGGAGGACTTATTACACAAGATTATCCGGTGGAAACTACAACCGAATTGAATGGAACGCGTATTGTTTTTATTCCCGACGAAGAAATATTCGGAAATTATAAATTCTATTTTGAATATATAGAACGCATGTTGTGGAATTATGTATACCTGAATCGGGGACTTACAATTGCCCTTAACGGACAACGCTATGTTTCCAAAAACGGCTTACTTGATTTGTTAACGCAAAATATTAACGGAACAACTGTTTACCCGATTATTCATTTGCAGGATAAAGATTTTGAATTAGCCATTACCCACATGGAAAGAGGGAACGGAGAAGAATATTTTACCTTTGTCAACGGACAAAATACCATACATGGCGGAACGCATCAACAAGCTCTGCGGGAAGCTATCGTGAAAACGGTTAGAGATTTCTATAAAAAAGAATACGACCCTAACGATATTCGTCAATCTATCAGTACCGCGTTAAGTATCCGAATACAAGACCCTATTTTTGAATCTCAAACCAAAACAAAATTAGGTTCTACCGATATGAAAAAAGGAGGGCCTACTGTTCGCTGGTATATTAATGACATGGTGAGCAAACTTTTGAATAATTATCTTCATATTCATTCCGATGTAGCGACAGCCTTGCAAAATAAAATTATAGAATCGGAAAAAGACCGTAAAGAAATAGCAGGCATTCGGAAAATATCAAAAGACAGCGCCAAGAAGTCGAGTTTGGTAAATAAAAAACTACGAGACTGCAACTTTCACCTTACAGACGAAAAAAGTGAACGCCGCTTAGAAACAACATTGTTTATCAGCGAAGGGGATTCGGCTTCCGGTTCCATTACCAAATCACGTAATGCCGACTTGCAGGCGGTGTTTTCTTTGCGAGGAAAACCACTCAATACACATAATAAAACCAAAAAGGTGGTCTACGAAAATGAAGAATTTAATTTGCTGCAAG
This sequence comes from Bacteroidales bacterium, assembly GCA_031264975.1. Taxonomy (GTDB): domain Bacteria; phylum Bacteroidota; class Bacteroidia; order Bacteroidales; family WCHB1-69; genus JAIROC01. The sequence goes on along the minus strand of JAISDH010000149.1, from coordinate 3,405 downwards.
CCGCCTTGAATATAGAAGACGGAATAGAAGGTTTACGTTACAACAATATCATTATTGCTACCGACGCAGATGTGGATGGGATGCATATTCGTTTGTTATTACTAACATTCTTTCTGCGGTTTTTCCCCGAATTGATTAAAGGCGGTCATGTGTATATTTTGCAGACGCCTCTTTTCAGGGTAAGAAATAAAAAGGAAACGCTCTATTGTTATTCGGAAGAAGAACGTATTGCGGCTATCGAAAAGTTAAGCGGAAAACCGGAGATAACCCGATTTAAAGGATTGGGAGAAATCTCTCCCGACGAATTTAAACATTTCATTGGCAAAAATATTCGACTTGACCCCGTTGTTTTGGGAAAAAATACAATGGTTGACGAACTGCTCTCTTACTATATGGGCGAAAACACAATGGAAAGACAAACCTTTATTATCAATAACCTGCGCGTAGAAGAAGATATTGCCATATAAATTCCATAATCATATAAAAAACAAATGAATCCTAATTTAGACCCCGACAGCAATAAGATGAGTTTCACGGAAAAGGAGATAGAAAAAGTAATCCGTCCGAGTGGATTTATTGAATTTGCAGGACAGGAGAAAGTGGTAGAAAATCTCAAAATATTTGTCCATGCCGCAAAGCAACGTCGTGAATCATTAGACCATGTCTTATTACACGGACCTCCCGGATTGGGAAAAACAACGTTATCTCACATTATTGCCAACGAAATGGGCGTTAGTCTCAGAGTAACATCGGGACCTGTTATAGACAAACCCGGTGATTTGGCGGGATTGCTTACGAATTTAGAGCCAAATGACATTCTTTTCATTGATGAAATTCATCGACTGTCTCCCGTGGTGGAGGAATATTTATATTCTGCCATGGAAGATTATAAAATAGATATCCTTATCGAATCGGGTCCTAATGCGCGAAATGTTCAGATAGGCTTAAATCCGTTTACGTTGGTAGGGGCAACCACCCGTTCGGGACTGTTGACGGCGCCTCTGCGTTCTCGATTTGGGATAAACTTACGTTTAAACTATTATGATACGGCAACATTGGAGAAAATCATTACACGTTCGGCAGGGATTTTAAAAATAGCGATAAACAAATTGGCGGCAACGGAAATTGCCCGACGAAGCAGAGGTACTCCCCGTATTGCTAACCTGTTATTACGCCGTATACGGGATTTTGCGCAAATTAAAGGTAGCGGGGAAATTGATTTGGAAATTGCCCGTTACGGTTTGTCTGCTCTGAATGTAGACGCGCATGGTTTGGACGAAATGGACAACCGCATCCTGACAACGATTATTGATAAATTCAAAGGCGGTCCTGTCGGACTTACAACCATTGCAACCGCAGTGGGCGAAGACGCCGGAACGATAGAAGAAGTGTATGAACCTTTTTTAATACAGGAAGGTTTTTTAATGCGAACGCCCCGCGGACGGGAAGTTACAAATTTGGCTTATGAACATTTGGGTATTTTCAGAAGGAAAGAAGAGGGGGAGACTCTTTCTTTATTTGATTAGAAAAAGATGATGATGAAGAAACATATTCCAAACATAATTACCTTATTTAATTTGACATGCGGGTGCTTTGCCATTTTGCTGTCGACGGGTGGATATTTAAAGGAAGCGGCGGTTATGGTATTGCTTGCGTCTGTTTTTGATTTTTTTGATGGCTTTGCTGCTCGTTTACTGCATGTAAAGTCAAACATCGGAAAAGAATTGGATTCTTTGGTAGATATGGTTTCCTTCGGCGTTTCTCCGGCGATAATTATCTACTGCCTGTTCCTTGAAACCGGAATATGCAGCAATGCAATATATGGTATATCCTTTATTCCCGCTATCTTGTCTATTTTGTACCCCTGTTTTGTTGCTCTTCGGCTGGCAAAATTCAATCTGGATGCACGACAGACGGACATCTTTTACGGTTTACCTTCTCCTGCGGCGGCATTTGTACTTATCTCTTTTGTATTTTTTCCACAGAACCCCTATTCATTTTTTATTTACGCTGCCGTAATATTGTTACTGTGCATACTCATGGTGATAAACGTACCTTTATTGTCGCTCAAATTCAAAGACGCCAAGTTACGGAACAATATTTTCCGCTATATCTTGATTTTTTGCGCCATTGTGCTGGCTGTTTTATTGCAGTTTCGTTCAATTCCTTTTATTATTTTCGTCTATCTTATTTTATCGTTCATTGGAAACATCATTGCCAAAAACAACGAATCATAGCCTTTAATTTATGAACATACAAAAAACGCCCATAGAGGGATTACTGATTCTAACGCCTTCAATCTTTACAGACGACAGAGGGCTCTTTTTTGAATCATACAACAAACAGCTATTTTCCTCATTGGGATTGGAAGCAACGTTTGTACAGGATAACCAATCCGTTTCGCATAAAGGAGTTATTCGGGGCTTGCATTTGCAGGCGCCTCCGTTTGCACAGGGGAAATTGGTACGCGTCGTAGTCGGTTCCGTTTTAGACGTCGCTGTTGACCTGCGGAAGACCTCACCTACATTCGGAAAACATTTTGCATTAAAACTTGATACCAAAAACAATTCCTTTTTCTGGATACCGGAAGGTTTTGCGCATGGATTTATTGCCTTAGAAAATAATACCGTATTTCAATATAAGGTAACGAACTATTATAACAAAGATTCCGAAATGTCCATTCGCTGGAATGACCCTCTTCTAAATATCTCATGGGGAATAGAATCCCCCATCGTATCAGAAAAAGATAAACAAAGCCCTTTGTTTGAAGACTTTGTAAGCCCGTTTTAAAAGGGCGAAAGGGCGAAAGGAAAAATACGGGCAACAAGCAACAAGCAACAAGCAACAGGCAGGCAAGCCAAGATGGGCGAAAAAGACAAAGCAAAAAAATTTAGGTTGGGGTAGTGGGTTTATTGACCAAATTGCTATTGAGTTGAAACATGAATTTCCTGAGATAAAAGGCTTTTCGCGCCGGAATGTTTATGCTATTTTACAGTGGTATAAGTTTTACTCAATTAAATATCCATTTGTGCCACGCGACGTGGCACAAATCCCCTGGGGACACAACAGGCTAATAATTACAAAAACAAAGAACATAATTCAGACAACAAGCACGCAGATGACGCAGATTAATGTAGATGACCGCAGATTTTTTTCTTATCTGCGAAAATCCTTTAAATCTGTGTCATCTGAGCGCTTATAAATTACTTGTCCACTTGTTCACTCGTCCACTCGTCCACTAATATTAATTGTCATATATCAGGAGTTCGTTGACATTCTAAGGGAGGATTCCTGTATCAGGAGTTCGTTGACAAATCCCTTAAGGGATTTCGCCCGCCTTAGCGGGCGAAATATCAGGGGTTCGTTGACATATTATAAATTTTAAGGTAGGGACATTGGAAACTC
>JAISDH010000142.1 GCA_031264975.1 Bacteroidales bacterium | reverse complement strand
TGGTGCATATGTAGGCGAAGGATTTGGAAAAAAATTGGCAAACAAAACGTTCGATGAGCAGGTAGAGGCATTTAATGAATTTCATAGCCAAGCACAAAACCCTGAAAGTTCGTCCTATGACCCGTATTTTCGTTGTCGATATGTTATGGATTTTGAAAAACGTCAAATTCGTAAAGCAGACTATCTTGAAGAAAGCGAATGTATTAGACAAATTCAACAAGATAAGTACGAGATAGAATTAGATGAAATTTTGACAGAATGTTATGGTATGAATTATAAGGAATATATAGAATTGCCTGTTTCTCAAAGACCTCTTATAAGTTTATGTAAAGGCTCTAATGAAAATAAGACAAATAATTTTCCTGACAATCCTTCAAATAACAATGGAAATTCCAATGAAAATGCTAAATCTAATGAGGTAGAACAACACGCTGAATTTCAACAACAGCAAACCGAACACAAAGCAGTTGAAGAACGCAAAAAAGCCATTCAAAGAATTGAAACAGCAAAAATAAACAACTATGCTTTTGACGAAACAACATTATCAGACAATCAAAAGTCGATACTTGATGATGTTGTACTTATTCTCAACAAATATTCTGATGTAATTGTACTTATTATTGGTCATACTTGCGAAATTGGAGGTGAAAATATCAATTTCAAAAAAGGGCTAAAACGTGCAGAAATAGGGAAGGAATATTTAGTAAGAAAGGGAATTTCAGCAGATCGTATTTCTGTAGATAGCAAAGGAGAAACTCAGCCACTTGTCACGAATACTTCAAGCGATAACCGCAAACAAAATCGCAGGATTGAGTTTGTAATAGAGTAAATCTTACAAATTTTATCATCGAAACAGCGATCGCTGTTTTGTTTTATGCGTCGTACGTGTTCAGTAATTTGGCGGTGCAAGTCCTCTATAGAGGTAGGTAATTACCCCAGCATATTTCGCTACGTCCAAGTAAAAAGCAAGCGTCCACGCTTGCAAGCAAAACAGGAACTTTGCTTTTAATCCGGCATAGTCTAAAGACCACGCCGAGCGAAACAAGTAGGTCGTTGCATGCAACGACCTTTTTTTCTTTGTTTGAATCAAGACGTAAGTAATGATTAGTAAATAATGGTTAATATTTTTTCCTCGTGGCTTGCCTGCCTGTTGCCTGTTGCTTGCTGCCCTTCGTCCTTTCGCCCTTTCATCTCTTCGTTTGTTGAAAATAGAAAAAGGAATTCACAATTAAATTAAAGGAAGTACGTTAAACAGAAAATAAAAAACGGAATAACATGTTTCGATTTGAAAATGGATATGTATTATATGCTTTATTGTTGATACCCATTCTTATAGGATTGTATCTCTGTGTTAGATACCGGTATCGGAAAATAATACAAAAATATGGAGAGACGTCTCTTTTAAAATTGTTGACGCCGGATTCTTCTTCTGCGATACAACATTTTAAATTTACCCTGATATGCTTGATCTGGGCGTGTTTGGTTTTTGCCTTGGCAAATCCTCAAATGGGTTCCGGCGTGGAGAAGGGTAAACGAAAGGGTATTGATATTATGTTTTGTATTGACGTCTCTAACAGTATGCTTGCGCAGGATTATACCCCCAATCGGTTGGAGGCAGCCAAGAGGGCTTTACTTTTATTTGTTGACAAATTGAAAGGAGACCGTATCGGAATCGTTGTGTTTGCGGGTAATGCTTTTGTGCAGTTGCCGATTACGTCTGATTATGCCGCAGCAAAAATGTTTATTTCCGCCATATCTACTCAAGTAATTTCAACACAGGGAACGGACATTGCCACAGCGATTGACAAGGCAGCCGCTTCTATGACTCCGTCAGGAGATGTAAAAACGGAAGAAGCAGCCCAATTGCCGAAAACACAGAAAGTAATTGTGGTTATTTCCGACGGGGAAGACCATTTTGCGGAAGCAATAGATATGGCTTCTTCTGTTGCTAAACAGGGAATGCTTGTCTATACAATCGGGATAGGAAATTCTTTAGGAGAACCTATTCCGATTCATACGTCATCCGGTCGAACGGATTACAAAAAAGATAAAGAAGGGAATACGGTCATTACCCGTCTGAATGAACAAACATTGCGGGAAATTGCTCAAGCAGGAAAAGGGTCGTATATCCATGCCAATAACGCCCATGCAGGATTTGATATTTTGCAAAATGAATTGAACAGGATTGAGAAAACAGATATTGAAGAGGTTGTTTTTTCAAGATATGAAAACAGATATTATGTTCCTCTTTGGGCGGCTTTTGTTTTGTTAATAATAGAAATCATATTGTATAATAAAAGGATGTTTCGGTTTAAAGGATTTGCATGGTTAAGGGAAAAACAATTGCTGTTTATGCTGCTTTTGTTTGCCGCAGGCTCTTTCCCTTTTATGGCGTCAGGACAGACAACGCAGGAGATTAAAAATTTGCGTCAGGGAAATAGACAGTATTTTGCCGCTTCCAAATTGGAAAAAGAAGCAAATGAATTGTCTGCAAAAAACAGAGAAAGCGATAAACAGGAAATCGCGGTAAAAAAACAACAGGCACAACAACTGTATGAACAGGCGTCAACAAATTATTTAAAGTCAAATACAAGTACGGGCAATTATTATAAAAGTCTGTACAATCAGGCGGCTTCCCTGTATAAACAGGAAAAGTACGAAGAAGCCGCAAACGAGATTACAAAAATGATAGAAAATACAAATGTGGACGACAAAACAAAAGCAAAAGCATACCATAATCTGGGAAATAGCCTGGTACAGCAAGGTAAATATCAGGAAGGAATAGACGCTTATAAAAAATCGCTTAAAGCAAATCCTTCCGATATGGATACGAAATACAATCTGGAATATGCGAAACGAAAGTTGCTGGTTCAACAACAACAGCAGCAACAACAACAGCAGAATGACGGTAAAGATAAACAGCAGCAGCAACAGCAACAGCAAGGACAACAACAGCAACAACAGAATCAGGAAGAACAAAATAAAAACGGACAACAAGGACAGGCGTCTCCCGAAAATAGAAATCGACAGGATACAAAGCGGGAATTGGACGCTTTGCAGATGAATGAACGAAAAACACAAGAAAAAGTAAATCGTACAGAAAATCAACAAACACGTCCTGCAAAACAGGAAAAAGATTGGTAACTAAATTAGAATGAACAAAAAAAGATTCGCTTTATGAGGCATACACTTATTGCTATTATTGTAACAATTACAGGACTGTTATCTACTCAAATACATGCACAGGTAACTTGTACGGCAAAAGCTCCCGGACAGGTATCTGTAGGGCAGGCTTTTTATTTAACCTTTGAATTAAATGAAAAAGCGGACAAACTGCCTGCCATTAATTTTACAAACTTCAAATACGCCGGAGGTCCCAATACGGAAGTGTTATCCAATATTTCTATTGTCAATGGAAGTATGAGTAGCGTACAAGTTTATCGTTACACTTATACGTTAATAGCAGAAAAGGAAGGGACTTTTACGCTTCCTGCCGTTACGTTTTCCGTGAAAAATCAATCGGTAAAATCCAACTCCTTATCCATTGCGGTAACGGCGTCCGCAGCGCCTTCTCAAAATCAACAAACGTATGATAACCGACAGTCTACAACGGTACAGGGGTTTAATAAAGAAGATTTTTTTATTAAGGCGTTTGTCTCCAATGCAAGCCCTTATGTTGGAGAACAGGTGATAGTGTCCTATAAATTATATTTAGGACCCCAAACATACGGCTATAGAAATCAAATAACCTCCCGTCCAATCGCACAGGGATTTTGGACGTATGATTTGGAATCTAAAGACGAAAACGCCGGCAAAAAAGAAGAGATAATAGACGGGAAGAAATTCACAGTAATTGATATGTTTTCCATGGTTGTCTTTCCTCAGAAAAGCGGAAAACTGACCATTTCTCCTCTTGAAACAGACATGATTATACAGGTAGTTGTACAACAGCAACAGCGCCAACGAAGCAATGATATTTTCGATTTGTTTTTCTCCGATCCGTTTTCAGGGGGAAACCGAGTTCAAAATATGGAACTGAAATTGTCTTCCAATCCGGTAACGATTCAGGCAACCGAACTGCCCAAAGCCAACCAGCCGTATGAATTTAGCGAGTTGGTAGGCGATTTTAAATTATCTGCCAAACTAAGCAGAGACAAACTTGCCGCTCATGACGCCGCCAATCTGACGGTAACCATATCCGGTTCGGGAAATTTACAATATATTGAACCGCTTAATTTCAGTTTTCCTTCCGATATTGCCGTACACGACCCTGTAATCAGGGATAATATCAACGTTTCTTCATCGGGAGTGTCGGGTTCGCGTACTTTTGAATATGTACTTATTCCGGAGGTAGAGGGCGATTATATTATTCCGTCTGCTTCTTTTTCTTATTTTGACAAGCGGAAAAAGTCTTATATCACATTGAATACGCCCGAATTTACATTGGCGGTAGAAAAAGGTCAGGCAAGCAATACCGTCTCTTTTAGCGGTAATAAAACCGATATTAAAGTATTAGGTTCCGATATTCATCATATCAAAATGAATAGAGACCTTCAAAAACAGCAAGCTCATTTCTTCCTCTCGCCTGTATATTGGATAGCATTATTTTTACCTGTAATGCTATTAGCCCTTTTTATTATCTTATTCCGCAAAAAGATAGAATCAAGAAAAAACATTGTGTTGCTACGGGACAAAAAGGCGTCCAAAACGGCAAAGAAACGATTAAGAAAAGCAGAAAAACTGTTACACGGGAAACAGGATGAAGCCTTTTACATTGAAATTTCAAAAGTTTTATGGGGATATATTAGCGACAAATTTCACATTCCTCTCGGACAACTTTCATTGGAATCGGCTTACCAAAAACTATCCGAACGAAACATGCGGGAAGATTCGATAAATGAATTTATTCATACGCTTCAAGATTGCGAATATGTTCGTTTCTCTCCCTTTTCGGATATTACTCCGGATAAAATGTACGAAAGAACATTTAACTTTATCACAAAAATAGAACGAGAATTAAAGAATACATAAAAATATGGAACCAAAAGGCATTACTTCACGTCAGTATTTTAAAAGACTAACCACTGTTTATTATGTTTTGGTTGTCGGGTTATCGGTATTTGTTATCCTAACAGGCATATTCTTGAAACTGGAAGGACAGTTATACGAATTTGAATCCATAAAAGCGTTTTTCATTATGACGCCATTAATTACAGTTATCGGTTTTTTTTGCAGTAAGATTGTCTTTAAACGCTCTCTTGAAAAGTTAAGCTATAAAGAAGATTTGATAAAAAAAATGCGAGGCTATCGTTGGGCATTACGGGCAAAGTATGCTTTTCTGGCAGTACCTTCTTTCCTGACAATCGTCGTTACCATAATTACGGGAGAAAAGACCTTTTTATCTTTAGCCGTGTTATTGATTTTACTACTGTTCATCGAAAAACCCTCTTCAATCAAAGCGGCAAAAGAATTAGATTTATACTCCGAAAACGCCCAAACAGTCCGAAACCCGGATAAAATTATTGCATAGTAAGAAGGCAGTAAGCCAAGAAGGGCGAAAGGGCGAAGGGAAAATGGCAGCAAGCAGCAAGCAACAAGCAGGCAAGCCACGAGTAGCGCTCAGATGACGCAGATTAAAAGGATTTTCGCAGATAAGAAAAAAATCTGTGTGCATCTTTTCAAATCTGCGTCATCTGCGTGCCTATTTTTTCACACTTCGGACAATTTTCTGCGATTTTACTGCCAAATGTCTTACCCATCCGAAATTTTTTTGCCCGAAAACACCCGAAATTGCCCTCAAATCGGGTGTTTTTTGGGG
>JAISDH010000226.1 GCA_031264975.1 Bacteroidales bacterium | reverse complement strand
GCTTCAAAAGCATCTCCCTTGACGGAACGCGACAAATTCAAATTGATATTCGTCTTTTTAATGTGAACATCCAAACCGATTTTTCGACTTAAATTATTCAAATGATCTCGGCTGACAAGTTTGGAACGTAAATTAGTCAAGAATCCTTCATCGGCATAAGGATATTTTCTATACAGAAAGTCTGCAACTACAGCGCTTAAAATAGCATCCCCTAAATACTCCAATCGCTCGTTATTAATTTTAACATTCTTAACCGTATTATTCGTAACAGAACGATGAGCCAGGGATTGCTCATACAAACTCAGATCTTTAGGTACAAAACCTAAAAGATTTTTTATGTACTGCTTAAAAGGGTCTTTCTTTCGTCCAAACACGTCAATCAATAGAAATGAATAGTTACACTTTATACTTTTTAAACAACAGAGACGTATTATGTCCGCCAAAACCAAACGCATTTGACATGGCTACGTTAACAATACGTTCCTGAGCTTTATTAAACGTAAAATTTAATTTATTGTCTATGTTTTCATCATCCTCAAAATGATTAATCGTAGGAGGAACAATATCATGATATATCGTCAGTACTGTCGCAACGCTTTCTACTGCGCCGGCAGCCCCCAAAAGATGTCCTATCATAGACTTGATTGAATTGATATTAATACGATAGGCATGTTCGCCAAACAAGGACTGAATAGCCTTTACCTCCGCAATGTCTCCAAGCGGGGTAGACGTTCCATGCGTATTGATATGGTCTACCGCTTCAATGGGTAATTCTGCTTCTTCCAGCGAATTTTTCATTGCCAGATAAGCGCCTTCTCCATCCGGTTGGGGAGCAGTCAGGTGATAGGCGTCAGACGACAATCCGCAACCGCCTACTTCTGCATATATTTTGGCTCCTCTTTTTATCGCATGACCCAATTCCTCTAATATTAAAGCGCCGGAACCTTCTCCTATCACAAATCCATTCCTGTCTCTATCAAAAGGACGAGACGCCGTTGTTGGACTGTCATTCCGAGTAGACATTGCTTGCATGGAATTAAATCCGCCAACGCCTGCCGTATTGATTGGAGCTTCACTTCCTCCCGTAATAACAAAATCTGCTTTGCCCAAACGAATAATATTAAAGGCGTCCGCTATTGCATTAGATGAAGAAGCACAAGCTGAAGTTGTGACATAATTTGGTCCCTTCAATCCAAACATCATCGAAATCTGACCGGCAGAAATATCGGCAATGATTTTTGGAATAAAGAAAGGACTGAATCGAGGCGCGCCGTCTCCCTGAGCAAAAGCATTCATTTCTTCAACACAAGTGGTAAAACCTCCTATTCCCGTACCCCAAATAACGCCCGCTCTTGCCAAATTTACACTCGACAAATCTATTTGCGAATCTTCCATGGCTTCGCAAACCGAAGCTATGGCAAATTGTGTAAACAAGTCCATCTTCCTGGACTCCTTTATATCTACATACTTGAGGATATCAAAACCTTTTACTTCACACGCAAAACGTGTTTTAAACAAAGACGCATCAAACCGACTTATGGGGCAGGCCCCACTTACTCCAAGAAGTAAATTTCTCCAATATTCATTACAAGAATTTCCGATTGGAGTAAGTGCCCCTAATCCCGTTATTACAACCCTGCGTAATTCCATAAACAAGAATTATTTCGTGGATTCTGTAATAAAGTTAACAGCATCTCTTACAGTTGCAATTCTTTCCTGAACGTCTTCAGGAATTTTAACCTTGAACTCATTTTCAAAAACCATTAGAAGCTCTACAGTATCCAATGAATCCGCACCTAAATCGTTTACAAAACTCTTCTCAGGAGTAACTTCCGCTACGTCTCTTCCAAGTTTATCTGCAACAATTGCTATTACTTTCTCTTCAATGTTCATAAGTTTACATTTTTAAATTTCCGTGCTGCAAAAGTACAATTTTTTGCCATTGGAACGGCGGAAATACGAAAAAAAATCGCTCTCAGATTTTTATTTTGCTTGAAATCAACCAAATGAATTGTTATTTTTATTGGGCAATTATTCGCAAATAAAATTATATCTTTGCAAAAACCTCTATTGAGAGGGGTAGTTTGACCTAATTTTGGCATCATTTTAAACCGGAGTCCCATGAAATTGAAAAAATCTTTTAGCATTCCCAATACATTTACCCTTGTTTTTTTTATTATAGTTGCTGCAGCTATTGCCACGTGGATTATTCCTGGTGGAGAATTTGTTAGAGAAACCGTACAGGTTGGCGATTCCTTCAGGGAAGTAGTCGTTCCCGGTTCGTATCATCAAGTAGAAAACCAGCCTCAGATTTGGCAAGTTTTTTCAGTCTTCTTTAATGGATTTGTCAAGACAGCAAACATTATCGTCTTCATATTCATTGTAGGAGGAGCTTTTTGGATATTTAATCATACAAAAGCTATCGATGTAGGGATAAGCGCCTTTTTGAAGACAATGGAAAAAATTCAACGAATGAAAATGTTTGAAAAAGTAAATGTAAATGTCATCGTTATTGTTTGTATTATGGTAATGTTCAGTCTGTTTGGAGCGGTATTTGGTATGAGTGAAGAGACAATAGCCTTTGTTATTATTTTTATTCCTCTTGCTATTTCTATGGGATATGATTCTATTGTCGGCGTTTCGATGTGTTATTTGGCGGTTCATGTTGGTTTTGCCGGCGCGGTATTCAATCCTTTTACAATAGGAATTGCTCAGGGTTTGGCGGATTTACCCGCTTTTTCAGGATTGGAGTACAGAACATTATGTTGGGTAGTCTTTACTACGATTGCCATTTTATTTGTCTTGTGGTATGCTCGTAAAATTAAAAAGAATCCTCAATCTTCTCCTATGTACAAGTTGGACGATTATTGGAGAAAACGCAGCAATATAGCCACTGAAAACGAAATCATTGAAGTAAAACGAAATAAACTATCGTGGATAGTTTGGGGCTTTTTGTTACTGCTCTTTATCTATCTTTCGATAACAAATCCCTACACCAATATTGCATTGACGGGTACGGTTTATTCTTTACCGGTCATTCCGATTGTTACGGTTTTATTTCTCGTCTTGGGATTGGTTTCATTGCGGAAGGGAGTACAGTTTTTCATTTTGAATTTACTCCTGTTTACCGTTTTGTTTCTTATCATCGGAGTACTTGGCTACCAATGGTATGTTATGGAAATAGCGACGTTGTTTTTTGTACTCGGAATCGCATCAGGAATTGCATACGGAATCGGCATTGATAGCATTTTCAAATTGTTTCTGGAAGGATGCAAGGATATCATGAATGCGGCATTAATTGTGGGTTTGGCAGGTGGGATTATCATTATTTTACAAGATGGTAAGATAATAGATACCATACTATATTCCATGTCCAATGGGATGAAAAATGCAGGAGAAACAGGTTCCTTAACCATGATGTATTTATTTCAAAATGCGTTGAATCTGATTATTCCCTCCGGTTCGGCAAAAGCAGCTTTAACCATTCCTATTATGACGCAGTTTGCCGACATGGTACATATCTCTCGCCAGACAATGGTGCTTGCCTTTCAATTTGGAGACGGTATTACGAATATGATAACGCCCGCTTCCGGCGTCTTATTAGGATGTTTGGGTGTGGCACGTATCCCGTATTCTATTTGGGCAAAATGGATACTGCGATTTATTTTATTTTTGTTTATCGTCGGTTTCTTATTGTTGTGGACTACACTGTTCTTTTCGTTCAATGGGTTTTGATTAAAGGTATAAAAGGGCGAAAGGGAAAAAGGCAGCAAGCAACAGGCAACAAGCAACAGGCAGGCAAGCCAAGAAGGGCGAAAGGGACGAAAGGGCGAAAGGGCGAAAGGGCGAAGGGAAAAAGGCAGCAAGCAACAAGCAACAGGCAGGCAAGCCAAGAAGGGCGAAGGGATGAAAGGGCGAAGGGAATAGGCAGCAAGCAACAAGCAACAGGCAGGCAAGCTACGAGGAACAAGGTCAATGTCGTCAACTTAAGGAATGCCGGAAGGCATTCAATGTGGGTAACCCCGTGCAAGCGGAGCGCAGCTCGGGGACAGAACGTACTGGATTGCGTCGTGCCTCGCAATGACGGACTGACAAACTCTTCCGTATTTGATTGCTTCGTTCATCGCAATGACGGGTCGGTTAATGTCGTCGTCATACACTCGCCCGTCATTGCGAACGCAGTGAAGCAATCCAGAAGAAAAACGCTGACAAATGCCCCCGTATATCTCTCCTTCTCAACTCCGAATGGAGTTGAACTATCACGCAGTTCCGATAAAGAGAACGTATTTTACCCCGAGTTGCGCTCTGCTTGCATGGAATTACCCATGTTGAATGCCTTCAAGCATTCCTTAAGTTAACGGCATTACGTGTTGTGCTGTGCTGTTGATTCAAGCCTTTCAGGCTTTGACTGTCTCACACACATTTATTAGTCATTATTTACGTCCTACTCATCCTGTAAATCCTGATTCAGAAATTTCATCGTTCGTAATCTCATATTAACCACTAACGTTAACCATTAATCGTGCTCCTTACAAGAAGTTCTGTTCTTTTAGGACGGCAACAAATCGTTCTGCGAAGTATTCGTTGTCTTTTTTTGTATATCGTTTTTGAGTAAATATTTTTGCCAGATTACCCAATTGATTTTCTTCTAACAATTGTTTTGTCGAATCTAAATTTTCTTTTTCGGCATACAATCTGTTTATATCGTTGGGAGAATAATCATGATAAATTTCGTGATGAACAACTGCTTCTAATGGGAGCCTGTCCGTTAAGGGAGGATTTTCGGCAGGGTAACCTAAGGTTATACATGTAACAGGAACAACATTTTCAGGAAGTTTATAAATCTCGCTCAATTCTTTAGCGTTATAGGTGACTGTTCCAATGTAACAAATCCCCAATCCCAACGATTCTGCTGCGATACAGGCATTTTGTGTTGCTATTGTTGCATCAATGATTCCCCACATAAAACATTGCATGTTATTAAAACCGTCCGTATCTGCATCTCTCTGTTTACACCATTGTATAAACCTATTGAAATCAGCACAAAAAGTAAGCAAAACAGGAGCTTCCATAACAGCTTTTTGATTGAAATGGAAAGGAGCTATTTTTTCTTTCATTGCCTTATCCCGATTTACAATAATGCTATAAGGCTGTATATTTCCTGTTGTAGACCCTCTAATGGCGGCAATTAAAATCTGTTCCAAAGTATTTTCATCAATGTCCCTGTCCGAATATCGTCGAATTGTTCGATGTTCTATCAATGTTTTTATTGTCTCGTTCATTTTATCATTGTTAAGAATAAAAATAAGCGACAACCTGTCAGGCTATCGCTTATTTTCAAATATGTTTATTGCTTATTATTTAATGGCGTCTTTAAATCCGGAATTGTCTTTGTATTTTTTAAACTCCATATCTTTTGCAGCCTGTATCTTATAGGTTGCGTTCATCGAACAAGCCTCTTTCAGGTTTTTATAAATGTCAGATTCATTACTTGTTCTTGCAGCAACAATTGCCAAGAGATAGTAATCGTCAGCCGTCTTATCCGTAATACAATCAAGCGTTGACTTTGCTCCTGTATAGTTTTTGCTTAATACTTGATTTAAAGCCAAGTTATAATCGCATTTCGTACTTGCCATTTTACTTGCAGCAGCGGCATAATCGCCATTCTTCACATCCAATACGCCATTGTTGTAAGATTGAGAGAAACCGGCTTTTTCAGATTCCTCGAATGCTTGTTTAGCGGCTTCATAATCTTTGTTCATCAATGCCAAAACTCCTATATTATTTAGGATAACTCCGTTGTTTGGAGATAATGAATTGGCTTTATCAAATAACTGTTTTGCGCCATCTTTATCTTTTTCGTAAGCCTTAATACATCCCAAATCATTATATGCTCTGTAATCATCAGGGAATAGTTTCATAGCGGATTCAAAGACGGTTGCCTTTGTTTTTACATCTGACGTCAAGGATGCGGAATATAACAATTCGGGCAAACTTAATGAATCCGGATGTTCAGAAGAAAGTCTTGCGATTTCTTCATCGGTTTTGGCGTCGGTACAAGAGATTTTAATAATGGCACGACGTAAATCCGGCAAAATATTGTCAATTTCATTATAGATTGCTATCATATTGCGAATTTGTTGTTGACGTTGGTCTCTATCTGCCTGTGAACGAATTACATTAATAATTTGGTCTTTTTCCTTTATAGAAGACGCCGACATCGCAGAAAGGAATCCGTCCCAGTCTTCACCTTTATCTTCCAAAGTAAATTTGATGTCTTTTTTCAAGTCAGCCGGTTTTACTTTTTCTGCTTTAGCCCTGTCTTTGATATATTTATCATATTCTTTTTCAAACCAACCTTGAGCTGTTTTAGAACGGTTACCGGATAATTCCTGATTTCTGTCTAATTCGCCTTCAGGAGAAGCCCAGCCGGTTATATCTATCCCAATTATTTCAGGATATTTGTCCATAAAGGGCATGAGTTCTTTCAGTGCCTGTTTACTTTCTTCCGTTTTATTCAGCGGAACATTCCAATTCAAATTATCTTTGTTTAATTCATAATAAATTAAACCGACTTTGGTTGCAATTTGCTTTCCTGTGTAACCATGGTCGGCAAATACCAAATAAGAACCATTTGTAGCATCCTTTTTGTAGCCTAAATTAGGATTGGTAGTTACGCGTTCAGAAGTTGCAATGGTTCCTTCCCCAAAATACACTTCATCAAAAGTTGCGCTCTTTGTTTTTAAATTGGCAACAGACGTCCCCGCAAGGATACATGTAGCATAAGATGGATTGTAATCAACGGTTTGAGAAGAAGAAAAACTACCTCCATTTTTAAAGGAAATCGTTTGTCCATCGCCTGTCGCTTTTTCACCTTTGAGTTTAATAGGCTGTAAATCCACTTTTTTCCCATCATCAGTTTTGATAAATGGAGTGATAGTCACGTTGGCTTTCTTATGAAAATATTTTTGAGGATAAGACCCTTTTATTTCCATTGTCATTTTGCCACCATGTGCTTCTAAAGGATTAGGCGTTACCGAATAGGTTACTTGACTTTGTTTTTTTACCATTTTTTTCAGTCCGCATCCGGAAAATATAACGGCGGAACTAAATAAGATAATCGAAAAAATTTTTATTGCTTTCATAGAAAAATTTTTAATTTATTTTTGTACTTACTCTGTTATTTCAAATATATGTTTAGGATATTTTACCTCATCTTTTACAACAAAACCCTGTGGAAAATCTGCGAAAATCTTTTCTCTAAATCCTCTCGCCTCCGCACGAGTTCTAAAATCACCAACTCTAACCCTGAAATTTGGTTCTTTAAAAGAAATGTATGCACTGTTTTTAGGATACTTAGACAAAAATGTCCTTCGTATCTTCTCTGCTCTTTCTCTGGAATTATTACCGGATTCAAAACATATCTGCACACAAAATCCAATCAGCTTTCCACTGTTATTTTTATTGATTCGGATATGTTTTTCTAATAAAT
>JAISDH010000220.1 GCA_031264975.1 Bacteroidales bacterium | reverse complement strand
AATCTACGTCTAAACCCAGATAATCCAACAATTTATATGTCGCAATCCCTACATCGGGATATATCGCATTTACATAACAGGGAATAAATAGACCAACTTTCATTTTCATTTTTATTATTCAGTGTATTTTTCGCAAAATTCGACTAATTGTTTAAGACTGTAGAAAGATGAAAAATCCGTATTGTTGTTTTCTATGAAGGCATTGATTTCCAACTTGTATTTTGCAAACAGTCTGTTAATCCCGGAATGGCTTGCCTTTGCCACATTAGCTCCGGGCAGATAAAACTTTTTCTGTTCATTTTTCTCTTTAATAAGATAATAAACGCTGTCTACTTTTATTGTAATACCTTCGGGAACAGGATTTCCCGAATCGAGCATTTTGTTCAGCGACAATTTCGATATATTTTTGGTATGCTCGGCCCTGTCAATATCTCCGGAATATTTTACGGCAAGAGTAAGTCCCCCGCTAATCAATATTTCCCCAAATGAGTTGTCATTTAAGGGAATAAACCTTCTGTTGCCCGCGCTTACATATTCTATTTTATCCACATTTGTAAGCCGTTTTTTCTTGCTGCCGTCCATGACAAGCACATCCGACAAAAATAAATTGTAGTTTACCGAAGCAGCGACTGCCGATCCTTTGTAGTATACTTCGCCCTGAATAAATTCGGGGAAAATATAATTTGCTTGCGCAAGCGCCATGTACGGGAAAAATATAATCCCTAAAAACGATAATGATTTCATAATTACTAATTTAAAATTAAGTTTGCCCAAGCAAACATGCAGCAAATTTAGGAATAAATATTTAAACTGTGCAAGTGAATAAACAGGATATAACAGATTATAAAAACTCCGGATTGCTTCGTACCTTACAATGACGGATAACCGTCTGACATTACGTCCATTGCTCAGAACACGCTTATCCGTCATTGCGAATACCCGTTTCGTACCTCAACTAAGAGCGAAATGACGCTTAATCAAGACGTAATAACAGTCGTCATCATAATCGAAGCAAATCATCCTCGACTTTGAAGCAAAAGCTCCGACGTCCGAGCAAAAAGCTCCGACATCGAAGCAAAAAGCCTCGACGTCGAAGCAAAAAACTCAGAACCATCGTTGTCCGTCATTGTAAGGTACGAAGCAATCCAGAGTATCCTGTTTCTGCTTTGCTTCGTTCCTCGCAACGACGAAAATCTTCCAGTCAGAAAGCAGTTCTAAATGTGTCACTTACGAAAGCGTCATTAGGAAAAATATTATTAATTGGATGTTATTTCCAGAAATAGCTTATGGAGAATCTGAAAGTATTTGACAGAGAAGAATCTATACTGTAAGTGCTTATCAGGTATGAGCCGTCAAATCTGAAAGATTGATACATCAGTCCGGCTCCTAAAGTAAAATACCTGTAACCTTTGCTACTTCTACTGTTATGATATCCTGCCCTCAACATTGTTGATCGCATGAACGAATATTCCATGCCGGCAGACCATACAAAATCTCTCGCCTTGTCAAAAGATTTGCTTATTGCCTCGAACATCGTGAGATTCTTTTCGTAAAGCTGAGGTACCAGAGATTTGTTTATATCGAAAGACGCCGATAAAGCGCTTTTTGTATTTAAACTGATATCCCATGTAGTGCCCAGTCTCCAGTTCATGGGAAGAAAAAATTCTCTGTCTCCCGAAAGTTTAACTTTAGTGCCAAGATTCGAAAGGCAGGTACCAAAAGACAGAGACATCTCCCTGTCAACAGATTCTATCGGTTTTGTATAGAAAAAAGCCACATCCCCCGCAAATGCCGGAGACGGTCTGAGAACGCCGCCGCCTGAGGAGCCCGTAGATTCGACCTTTAAACCATTGGCATATCGCAGCGTTATTCCCCCGGACAAATATTTTCCCAGACGGCGCGAATAGGAAACGTCCATAGCGTATTCTCCCGATGTTATAGCTCCCATGTATGAGCCGCTCTGGTCATAAAGGTCTATTCCTCCGGTGGACAGGTATAATGCGGAAATGCCTACTGCGTTATTGTTGTTGTCGAAACACATATATCCAGAAATGAAACCCATGTTCATTCCTTTGGTTAATCCCCTAAGCCAGGGGGTGTATGACAGGGATATTCCATGCGACTGTTCGGCAAAGACATACTTAGCGGCATTCCATCTTTGAGAGTTTACATCGGGTGAGGTAGCCGCGCCTACATCGCCCATTCCCGACGAGCGGGCTTCAGGCGCTATATTCAGAATAAAAAGTACCGAAGAATTGTTTACGTCCTGTGCAAAACACGGTACGACGCTTAAATACAGCATCGTAAATAATGTAGTATATAAAATTTTATTCACTCCAATTGACCAGTATGCGACCGCAATATTCACATGGAATCAGTCTTTTGCCAATTTTTATGTCTACCTGACGTTGAGGCGGAATCTTGTTGAAGCAGCCGCCGCAGGCGTCGCGTTTAACTTCGACCACCGCCAAACCGTTGCGCGCATTTTTACGTAAACGTTCGTAGGCGTTCAGCAGGCGCGGCTCGATAACCTGCTTGTATTCATTAGATTTATTTTCCAGAACCTGTTCATCCTTTTCAGTATTTACAACGATTTTTTCCAGTTCCTGTTTTTTTGCAACCAAATCCTTATGCCTTTCTTCCAGAGATTTTTTTGCTTCCTCTTCAAAAGTCTTCTTTTCGGCGATAACATTTTCGGCTTCCCTGATTTTCTTTTCAGACAACTCTATTTCGAGTCCCTGAAATTCAATTTCCTTGGAAAGGGATTCAAATTCCCTGTTGTTCCTGACATTTTTTTGCTGTTCTTCGTATTTTTTTATCAGGGCTTTGGAATTTTCGATATCCTGTTTTCTTTGAGATATAATGCCTTCCGCTTTTTTCACTTCGACCTGTATATTTGAAATTCTCGTTTCAAAGCGTACTATGTC
>JAISDH010000216.1 GCA_031264975.1 Bacteroidales bacterium | reverse complement strand
TGTCTGTCCGTTATCCAAAATTGGAAAGTACAAGCGGCTTCATTTCCAACTGTCTCGTATATTCTGCCATAGACGTGATTTGTTGAATCGAAAATTTGAGATTCAATAATATCATCGGCTTTGGCAATTTGTTTAAAAGCCAACATACGCGAATCATTAATCAAATCATTCAAATCACTGTTGTCAATACTCTTGTACGTAATATAGAGGACGGCTTCCAAATTCGGATATATCAAATTCACCCAATACCGTTCCTTATTCGCTAACGAATCAATAAATACCCACTTTGAATATTCAAAAAAATAAGGGAATGATTGCCTTAATGGTTGGTAGGTTGTATCCTGTATCTCTATGCGAAAATATCCACGAGGTTTTGGAATATATACTTCATCTTTACACGCAGTAAAGAAAAAACAAAGCAATATTGCCCCATAGAATATTAGCCTGAATCTCATGTTGGCTTTACTAAAAATCAGCATTCTGAGGCGTTCTTGGAAATGGCACTACATCGCGAATGTTTCCCATTCCGGTTACAAAAAGTAATAAACGTCCAAAACCCAATCCAAAACCACTATGTACAGCCGTTCCATAACGACGCGTATCTAAATAATATCGCAATTCTTCTTTAGACATATTTCGTTCGTCAATGGCAGCAAGTAATTTCTCCAAATCTTCTTCCCGTTGAGAACCGCCAATGATTTCCCCTATTTTGGGAAACAATACGTCCATGGCTCGAACGGTTTTACCATCATCGTTTTGTTTCATGTAAAATGCTTTAATATCTTTGGGATAGTCAATCAAAATGACCGGCTGTTTAAAATGCTGCTCTACCAGATAACGTTCATGTTCTGCCTGCAAGTCGGCGCCCCATGAAACTTTAAATTCAAATTTACGTCCGGAGTTAATCAGTATCTCAATCGCTTCCGTGTACGAAAGTCGGATAAAATCAACAGCAAGAATGGAACGTAATCTGTCAATGAGTTCTTTGTCAAAAAAATCGTTCAAATATTGCAAATCGTCAAAATTGTTTTCCAAGGCGTAACTAATGCAATATTTTATAAACTCTTCCGCCGTATCCATGTTATCCTGCAAATCGTAAAATGCCATTTCAGGCTCTATCATCCAAAATTCGGCAAGGTGTCGAGGCGTATTTGAATTTTCAGCGCGAAATGTAGGTCCAAACGTATATATTTTGCCCAAAGCCATGGCTCCCATTTCACCATTGAGTTGCCCCGAAACCGTCAAATTGGTTGGTTTCCCGAAAAAATCTTCCGTATAATCTACTTTCCCGTTTTCATCAAGAGGTAGATTCTCCATGTTCAATGCTGTTACACGAAACATTTCGCCGGCTCCTTCCGCATCTGCGCTGGTGATAATGGGCGTATGTAAATAGAAAAAACCTCTGTCATTAAAATATTTATGAATAGCAAATGCCATGGCATGACGTAGCCGCAATACACATCCAAAATAATTGGTGCGCGGTCTCAAATGGGCGATACTGCGTAGAAATTCCATGCTATGCCCTTTTTTCTGTAAGGGAAATGTTTCCGTATCGGCAAGTCCTAAAATTTCAATTTCATCAGCAAGAATCTCTACCGACTGTCCTTTCCCTGTTGATTCTACAAGTTTACCCGTAACAGAAATGCTTGCTCCGGTTGTGATTTGCTTTATTTTATCTTCTCCAAATTTATCAATATCGACAACAACCTGTATATTAAAAACAGTAGAACCGTCATTTACGGCAACGAAAGCAACGGTATTATTTCCGCGCCTTGTTCTTACCCATCCTTTTACATTTATAACTGTTCCTATTCCTATAGTTGCTGTTTCTTTCAATATCTTGACAATTCTTGTCTCTTTCATTCTTACTTCTTATTTCTTATTTTGTTTTACAATCAGTATTTAATTTTTCCTTCATCATAATTACGAAGAAAAGGTTCCAATTCATCAATTCCTATTTTTTTTACTATAATCTTTTTTTCTTTATCCAATACATATATTACCGGCGTACTGGTTACATCATAAACAATTCTATAATTAATATTGGCTTTATTTCCACCGACATTAATCCATGGAAGTTGTTTTTCAATAATTGCCTGTTTCCATTTTACGGTATCCGACGATGTACAAACAGCATAGACTTCAAAGTCAAGACTGTCTTTTGCCCTGTTGTAAAATTCAACAAGTTTGGGCGTTGCGGTTTTACAGTGTCCGCAATTTAATTCCCAGAACCACATAATTGTATACTTCCGGTCAAATTCATAATTAGAATGAAACACTCCGTTGGTATCAGCCATATACAGTTCAGGCGCTTTTCTTCCTATCAAAATAAGGCTTAATTTCTCTGCCTTTTTTACCATTTCTTCCAAAACCGCTTCATCCACCCATGGACACAATCCCTCTGCATAATACTTTTGAACCATGTGTACAAAAATGGCGTCATGAGCAACGTATTGACTTCGCTCGTATCTACTTGTAACAAACCTTATAATATACTGAAAAAGTTCTTCATTATCCTTTGCCTTTTCAAGCAACAAATCGGTATACTTTATGACAGTGTCAATCAAAGGCGGAATAACCTCTTCATAATATGTTTTTAATCGAGGAGAAAATGCCGGAGTTGAAAGCAATGCAGACTCTGAAAAATCCATATTATCCCAATAATGATTCATATAATATTGATAAGCAAAATTGGAATCAACCAAAGACCCGTCCGGATTTTTAGGCGGTTCAGGAATGCTTACATCTTGAGAAAGAAGCCGCGCTTTGCCAAACAAAGTATGACGATTATTATCTATAAAGGTAGACATATAGTTCCTCAAACTGTCTTGATACAGCCTGCGTTCTTTTTTTTGTTCATCTATACGCGCAGTATCGGGATTATCCGCCGTTTCTTCTTGTCTTATTTCATTGGCAAGTCTGTAAATTTCCCGTTGAAACATCGACATGGTCAAAAAATAAGTAACCATTATTTCATTTTCCGGAGAATTAATAAATTGAAGATTATTGAGAATATCCATTGCTTCCGAATTTAAGTTCGTTGCTTTCACGGTGAAAGAGGTAGACGAATCAATAACGAGTTCCATTAACTTTACCTTGTCCTGCTTTGCCAACAAATAAATTCCTCGTGGAATGAGAGAATCTTTTCTGCAAATAAAAGTATACGGTTCTTTCCGCGAACGATGTAAAGTATCGTACATGTAGGTATTATCCGCATAATAATAAGCAAAATACAACAGCGTATCAGGTAATCCTTCCAGAATAAATTTAATTTCAGATCCTTTATCGTCCTGTTTCTTCCCTTTTTTTTGAGCAAATGTATCCAAATGCAAAAAAAACAAACACATTATCAAACTGCAAATGCCAATCCTTTTAATTCCCATAACGACATATATTTATTTGCAAGACGTTATTCCTTTGAAATAATAATCTAACATCTTTTTTCTTTTCAATTGTTTTCAATACCGAATCCTTCCTTCATCATAATTTCGGAGAAATGATTCCAATTCATCTACTCCTATTTTTTTGACGATAATCTTTTTTTCTTTATCCAACACATATATTACCGGCGTAGTAGGAACGTCGTATACAACGATATAGTCAATATTGGCTTTATTTCCACCTACATTAATCCATGGAAATTGTCTATCGATAATTGCCTGTTTCCATTTTACCGAATCTGCAGTAATACAGACAGCATATATTTCAAAGTCAAGACTGTCTTTTGCCCTGTTGTAAAATTCAACAAGTTTTGGACTTGCCGTTTTACAATGTCCGCAATTCAAATCCCAGAACCACATAATGGTATACTTCCGATTAATGTCATAATTGGAATGAAATACTCCATTTGTATCCGGCATATACAATTCAGGCGCTTTTCTCCCTATCAGAATCTGACTCAATTTATCAGCTTGTTTTATCATCCTTTCCAACACGGCTTCATCTGTCCATGTACACAACCCTTTGGCATAATATTCCTGAACCATGTGCACAAAAATGGCGTCTTGTGCAACATACTGGCTTCGTTCATACTTATTGGTAATATACCATACGATATATTTAAAAAGTTCCGGATTATCTTTTGCCCTTTCGATTAGCAAATCGGCATATTTGATTACGCTGTCAATCAAAGGCGGAACAATTTCGTCGAAATATGTCTTTAATCGAGGATGAAACGCCGGAGTTGAAATCAATGCAGGTTCCGAAAAATCAGTGTTATCCCAATAATGATTAAGATAATAATCATATTGAAAATTAGAATCAACCAAAGACCCGTCCGGATTTTTAGGCGGTTCGGGTATGCTGACGTCTTGAAGAAGAAGTTGCGCCTTGCCAAACAATGTATGACGATTATTTTCTATAAAATCAACCATATAGCTTCTCATACTGTCCTGATAAATTTTACGCTTACTCTTTTGTTCATCTATACGTGTGGTATTGGGAACTTCGGCAGTTTCTTCTTCTTTTATTTCATTGGCAAGCGTATAAATTTCCCGCTGAAACCTCATCATGTTCAAAAAGAAAGAATTCATTACTTCATTTTCGGGAGAATTAATAAATCGAACATTATTGAGAATATCAATCGCTTCCGGATTTAAATTTGTTGCCTTCACTGTGAAAGAGGTAGATGAATCTACAATGATTTCCATTAATTTTACTTTATCCTGATTTGCCAACCAGTAAATTCCACGTGGAATTGTTGTATCTTTCTTGGAAATAAATGTATAAGGTTCTTTCGGAGACAAGCGTAACGTATCATATATATATGTTTTATCCGCATAATAATTAGCAAGATACAACAGCGTATCCGGCATTCCTTCAAAGATAAATTTAATTTCATTCTTACTATCCTGTTTCTTCTCTTTCTTTTGGGAAAATGTATCCAAATGCAAGAAAAAGAAGCATACAACCAAACTGTAAATATAAACTCTGTAAACTTTCATAACTATGTATTTTCTATAAGACGTAAATTATACCAAAATCGTTGCCTGACAAGCTATTTTTTTTATACGATTCCTTCTTTAAGCAAGTCATGTAAATGAATCACTCCTATATATTTCTTTTCTTTCGTAACCAAGATACTGGTGATATTGTTATTTTTCATTATTTCCAAAGCATTTACCGCCAACTTTTGTATATCTATTGTTTTGGGGTTCTTCGACATAATATCAGCAGCTGTTATTTGTTGATGGTTAATATTCTTTTCCAACATTCGCCTCAAATCGCCGTCTGTAATAATCCCTGATATTTCCCCATTATCAACAACCGCTGTAACTCCCAATCGTTTTGATGATATTTCATAAATAATATGATTCAAATTAGCGTCGGAAGATACTTGCGGAACTTCATTTGCTTTACAAAGTTGTTCTACCGTTAAGTACAATCGTTTTCCAAGCGTTCCTCCGGGGTGTACGCGCGCAAAATCATCCGAAGAAAACCCGCGCATTTCTATTAAACATACCGCCATTGCATCACCGATTACAAGTTGTGCTGTTGAACTCGCGGTTGGCGCTAAATTATTGGGACAGGCTTCTTTGGAAACAGTGCAATCAATGACATAATCGGCATTTTTCGCCAAATAAGAATCTGTATCTCCTACAATTGCAACGACCTTACTACCCAACATTTTTATCATGGGTACAAGCAAAGTAATTTCAGGCGTATTGCCACTTTTGGACAAACAAATAACAATATCATTCTTTTGAATAATACCCAAATCTCCATGAATAGCATCCGCCGCATGCATAAAAATAGCAGGCGTTCCGGTCGAATTAAACGTTCCAACCAATTTTTGCGCGATATTGGCGCTTTTTCCGATACCGGACACAATAATTCTACCGGATTCATTATGATAAATTTCCTCTACACAGGCAATAAACTGTTCGTCTATATTATTTAATAAAGATTCTACCGCCTCTTTTTCTTGTCTAATACACTGTTTAGCAATTTGTTTTATTTCTTCGCGTGTTTTCAATATCATTCTCCTTTCAGATTTGCAAATTTACATTAAATTTTGTAATTCCGGTAATGTTTCTTTTGTTTGTTCAATCTTTTTTTAAGACGCTATGAAAAAATGAATAACCTTATTTTCATTTCTTTAAATAACATATAACTATACAAATGTTTGTAGATTTTGTGTTATCAATTTAGGCGACGCAAACAAATAAAGTATTATATTTTCCCCTTCTTACTCCTATTTTTTATCAATTTTCCCTATTGTATTTTAATATGTTACAAAAAAAAATGAAAAAAAATGAGACCTCCAGGCAACGAAATGACTAAAAAAAGTATCATATATACAGATGGGAAATATACCATTGAAATGAATTACTGTAATAAACTAAAATAATAATAAGTATGGAAATGATAGATAAAATTTATAGTTTGATTAGATTAGATCAATTGATTAGATTAAAAAACACAGGTTCTGCTAATGATATGGCTAAAAAACTTGAAGTGTCCGAATCAACTGTTTATAGATTGATTGATGTTTTGAGAATTTTTGTTAGGCATGACGGAGGAAACATTCTTTACGATAAAGAAAAAAAAACTTATTACTATGACCCTTCCGGATATTTCCTGATTAAATTCATTGCCTATAAATAATTGATAATAAACCCGATGTTGTTTTTTTTAAAATTTTCATGAATGTGTCGTCAGGATTTTAAAAAATTTTATGAATTTGGTGTCAGAATTTGACAGGGACGCGTTGTATCTTTGCAGTAATAAATTTTTGTTTGATTATAAAAACTAATGTCATGAGAAATAAAATGAAATTAGAAGCAAAAAGAAACGGAAGAAGACATTCTTCCATGTGTGTAATCAATGTTAATGGATGCATTAACCGGTTGTTAAACTTTAAAAATAAGAAAGGAGGTTATAAAATTTTGAAAAGACCGTTAATCTATTATAGCGGCATGTTCTCATGTCTGCTTGTATTGGCTATGCTTACTTTTATCACAGCAGGTTGTGATAAACCCAATGCTGTTCCCACTACCAATGAACAAACATTGGATACTGATGTTGTTACTTCCCATGATTTGATGGGAAATGAAGAAGAAAATGATACTGTAACTACTAATTATGCTCTGGCAGGAACTAAATGGAAATTGGAAGGATTTGTTACTAA
>JAISDH010000193.1 GCA_031264975.1 Bacteroidales bacterium | reverse complement strand
CGACCTCGCGTTCGCGAGAAGGCGACCTCGCGTTCGCGAGAAGGCGACCTCGCGTTCGCGAGAAGGCGACCTCGCGTTCGCGAGAAGGCGACCTCGCGTTCGCGAGAAGGCGACCTCGTATTCGCGAGGTCGCCTTCTTACAAACACAAGGTGGCATTATTACAAAATAAAGCCCTGCCCCGTCGAGCATAGTCTCAAGACCATGCCCAGCGGAGCAGAGCTTCTCTCCGATTTGCACACTTTGGCAATCAGAACAAAATTGTCTTACAAAGCTATTCTACAACCTCGCACCAGCCAAATACATCCGGTTCTTCACCATATTGGATAGCTCTCAGTCGATCGTATAACTTTTTACTGTAAGGTCCCGGATTTACTCCATCGCCTAATTTATACACTTTTCCTGTTTCTCTATCCTGAATTTCGCCTATCGGTGAAATAACGGCTGCCGTTCCGCAAGCGCCTCCTTCTTCAAATGTACCTAACTCTTCTACCATAATTTCTCTTGCTTCTACTTTCAAACCCATATCCGCCGCCAAAGTACGGAGGCTCATATTGGTAATAGAAGGGAGTATGGTATGCGAATGAGGAGTAACGTAGGTGTTATTTTTTATTCCGAAAAAGTTTGCAGGTCCTGCTTCGTCAATTTTTGTTTTTGTTTTTGCATCTAAAAATAAACAAGAAGCAAATCCTTCATCATGCGCGCGTTCTCCCGGTCGCAAACTTGCCGCATAGTTTCCTCCTATTTTCACATGTCCTGTTCCAAGAGGCGCCGCTCTGTCGAAATCGCGTACGATTTGCATCTTAACCGGTTTAAATCCTTCTTTAAAATAAGGTCCAACAGGAGTTACAAACACGATAAATAAATATTCATCTGCCGGTTTTACTCCTACGCGCGCCCCTGTGCCGATAAGCAACGGACGAATATACAACGAACCTTCCGATTCGTAGGGCGGAATATATCTTTGATTCAATAAAATCGCTTCAAAAACGGCTTCCTTGAATATTTCATCCGGTACCCCTTCACACATAATTGTTTCTGCTGAACTTCTTAGTCGTTTGGCATTTTCATTCCAACGAAAAACACGTATCTTGTGATCTTTCCCTCTAAAAGCTTTCAATCCCTCAAATGCTTCCTGTCCATAATGAAGACATGTCGCTGCCATGTGAATACTAATTTCTTCAGATGTAGTCTTTTCTATTTTACCCCATGCCCCATTTTTAAAGTAACAACGTACATTATAATCAGTCTTAATGTAACCAAAAGACAATTCACTCCATGTAATATCTACCATACTATTATATTATTTTTACGTTTATTATTGTGATTCATAACCTATCAATTTATATTCTGCAAAAGTAGATATATTTTTCCAGCTATAAGCAAAAAATCAGCATAAACTTTTCAACATAAAAACAATTTGCAGGATAATATGTTGTGTATTAGTCCATATTATTTTATTTACATTCGTATAACAACAGGATAATTTTTCCGTTAATAGTTCAATTAGATTATACTCAAATACGATAAATATAATGAAGAATACTTTTGCGAATATATTGATATGTTTATTTATATCTGCTTCTGCACAGCAAATTGCCCCTGTTTCTCAAGAATTTGAAGAAGGGGTTGTCTACTTTAGACTAACTGATAAATATGACGTCAGTCATATACCTTTGACAAAAGACGATAAAGTTGACCCTGCTTTATTACCGGAATTGTCAGAGATTTTTGGAGTGTATGGGCTTATTAGTCTTTCCCGTCCGCTGGTGGCTTTTGAGCATCCGGTATTGTTGCGTATTTTCAGAATGCAGTTCTCTTATACAACAGGCGTCAATATGTTGATAGAAGAGTTACAGGCAAAGAAGGAAATTATAAAATATGTGGAAAAGAATCCCAATAAAAAAACAAACTTTAGACCCAATGACCCTTTTTACGACGCTGTCGATAATGCCAACATGAAATGGCATCTGGACAGAATATATGCCGAAGGAGCATGGCTTATTCAACAGGGAACACCCAATATTAAGGTGGCAATTGTCGATAATTTTATTTGGGGAGAACATCCCGATTTGAATATAGCGTCTTCCAATCAGTACAACGCACAGAATGAAACGGTAGGAAATTCATCTCCTCCTTCCCGCTATACTCAAGCTCCTTCCGATACATCTTATGACAATTCACATGGAACGCATGTTGCCGGTTTGGTTGGGGCAATCAATAATAACAATATCGGCATTGCTTCCATTGGAGGCGGAGTAACGCTCATGGGTGTTCGTGTCAGCACTGATAACGGCACGCTGTACAATAGTGGTCGAGGAGTAAGGTGGGCTGTAGAAAACGGGGCAAAAGTGATAAACATGTCTTATAGTTCTGCCTATTCTTCGCAATATGAAGCGGACGCCTTTCAGGTTTATGCCGACGCGGGCGTTATTTTGGTAGCTTCCGCAGGAAATCAGGGAGATGAGGGTAATCCTGCTCGTTATCCTGCCAATTATAGCAGCGTAATAAGCGTGGCAAGTATTGACGGAGACGAAAATATATCTTATTTCTCAGAATATGGAGCAGAGAATGCGGATATTGCGGCTCCGGGCGGTTTTATCAACAGCGCCCGTTCTTTTCCGAACAATACCCCTTCCTATCCTAATATGCTGAGTACAACATTCTGCGAATCTTATTTCTTACGGGGAAATTATCCTTCACTTACCAATACTCACTATGACGGCATGCAGGGGACATCCATGTCTTCGCCTGTGGTTGCGGGTTTGTGTGGGTTATTACTTTCGTTTGATTCCACATTGACGCCTGTTCAAATGAAATCATTGTTACAGCAAACGGCGTCTCCTTTAAATCCAAATTCTCCCACCGATATTGGAGGAAATGGATATGTCAATGCCTTTGACGCTTTGATGACATTAAATGCCAATGTGCCTATCTTCAAAGTATCTTCACAGTCTTTGAATGCTCCATGTAATGAATATCTTGACAGCATTCTTGTTATTTCTCATCAGGATTGGACAATCAAGGGAAATATTCCGTCATGGATAAATATTACAGTGAATAATTATTATGGAAAGTCCAAACGTTTAGTCTTTCATATAGATAAAAACTTTTCAATTTATCCGCGCTCCGATGAAGTGAGCATTTATTCTGCCAGTCTGGACAGTACGATTAAAATAACCGTCTCCCAATTGGCATATCCAAAGACAGTTGAAGTTGATAAGAACATTATTCGTATTAATAAAGCACAAAACAGCATATCGCTATTGAGCATTATTAGTAATGTTCACTGGTCAATAAATGGAACTATCCCTTCGTGGTTAACGGTCAGCGCCACATCAGGAGATACAAGTCAAATAATTACGTTTACGGCTACAACAGAAAATACGTTGGACAGCGCTCGGTCTTTTACATTTACCATTTCCGGCGACAGCGTTCCGGATATTCAAATGGAAGTTCTGCAATATTATGAAAGTCTTATCTTTTCGATAAACAAAGAAATCGTCAATCTTGGAGGTTCAGACCGCGCTTTCGATACATTATGGATTACCTCCAATACCGATTGGGGAATTATTGGTTATGACACCAATTTAATATCCGTTTATCCAACATCAGGATATGGAAACGGGTTTGTCGTCATAAGAAGCAAGACAACAAACTCAGATTATGTCCCTTCAATCACAACAGGACAGATTTATTTAAATGGGATTGACAGCCAAAATATTGTTATATCTCAGAGACCTTCCGATTTTTTGTTTTTGCCCGAAACAACATTTACATTGGGTAAAGAGAAAGGAGCAACTGTTACAGTTCCTGTCTATTCAAATATTACATGGACAATGTACGCTTCCGGTAATTCTTCATGGGTAGCGCCCGATATAACAGGCGGACAAGACAGCGCCAATATTGTTTTTACGGCTTTAGATTCCAATAATACCGGAAAAATTCGTTCTGTTAATTACAATGTAAAATCGCTTTCTTCACTGCGACCAATAACTATTAAACAGGATTTTTCAAATGAAGTCTCCATTAATAATCAACCGGAAAAAGAGTTCATACAAATTTATCCCAATCCTGTAAATGACTATATAAATATATCAGTAAATAATCATTTAATCAGACAAGTTCAAATATTGGAAATTCCCGGCAACATTATTCAAACCGTTTCTTCTATAGAACAACCTCAAGTACGGATTAATTTTTCAAATCTTTCTGCCGGACTGTATATTGTGCGAATCTTATTAAATGATAATACTATTGTAACAAAAAAAATAACAAAACAATAATCAAGTAAAAGAATGAATAGAATACAAATCAATACAATCATCAGACGAACCATACTTGTTTTTTCTATTGGGTCGTTCCTGTTTATTTCGCCTGTTAATACCGTAAAGGCTCAGAAAACTTCGGATAACTATATGCT
>JAISDH010000139.1 GCA_031264975.1 Bacteroidales bacterium | reverse complement strand
GAACAGGGCAGTTCCGAAACGCAGGATGAATTGAGCGATTTGAGCCGTCGACTGGACAGGATTCTGGCGATGTAAAGCTCCGAGTCTCCATTATTCCCTTGCATTTACCTGAATCATTGTCTTTCATTCTAATTATTCAATAGCCAGTCAATTGCATTTATTTGTTTCACTGCAAAGATACACGAAATTCCTAAAACTTCGCGAATCCTTGAGGTTTTAGGAATTTGTATGTTGTTCGACGCTTCGGAATACCGGTTTTGTTCCTCCGAAAATCATATCGCTACCAAGTTATATTCCGGATTTTCAACTAATAATTTAACCAATTCAATGCGATATCAGTCATCTTCTTATACCAAATTTTTTCGTCCACACTTGTAGCTGCGATCTCATTTGAACGTTCAAAGAAACGTTTTACTTGCTGCGGTTGTGGAATATATGAGGCTTTACAGGAATCTTCTACCATCTTTTGAAAAACATTTAACGGCAACGGTACGATAGTTGAAAGTCCTCCATAGTAACTGATATTCATCTTATGGAGCGCATAAAAATGAGCAATGCAAGCCTCGTTTATTTCAGGCGCTATGAACAGGCAATATGACGGTTTGCCTGTTTCTTTCTTTAACTTGGCAAGATGTCGGGTTACAGGTTCGCCTTCCATTTCATATTGGCGTTGCCCTGATTGCATGGTTACTTCTACGGTTAATCCGAAATCGCCATAATCGCAAACAATATCTGCCATGTTTCCTTGCGCCGTGGACATCGGATTGCCGAAATCGTCAAATTTCAAATTGGCAGTTACCTGTCCGCCGTCCAGCATAGTCATTGCCCGCCAAGTGTTCCACTCCAGCATTAAAGGTACATCGTACAGCGATTTGTCCGTTATTTGATTGAAAGTAACATTTATATCATCGTAGAAACGGTAATCTTTTATTGCTGTGATTTGCTCATCTATAATTGTTTCTTTGCGTTTAGTTATTTCATCGTAAAGAATATCCTTTAATTTGGAGATTGGGTATGTGGCATCAACTTTGATATGAGGAAATTCGTTTTGAATTTTATCTATCAGCAAATCTTTGTTGTCGGTAAGCAATTGTGGAATTTTCGGATCCGCCAAATATGCGATATACTGTTTTTCATCATCGGCAAAACGAGGCTCTCTGTCGGTATGTTGCAGAAAATAATCTACTTCCTGAACCTTTTCCTGAGCTATGGATATAGATTTCCCCACATGCGAAATATTTACAAGTCCGGTCGCTCGTAAATACCGAAACAGTGCATCGGCATAATCGCGCATATTGCTTGCTTTCGTTTGCAGGAATTTTGCGAGTGAAGCGTCCCTGCTTTCCCGCGTTTTCGTACTGCCGGATATAATTTCTTTTCCATAAATCATTTTCAGTTCTTCAGTCATAGATTCGTTTCGGAATGATTTATAGTTTTGTTCGGTTTGTATTTTGCTTATTCTGAACTGTTCTATTTTTGAAATAATGCTGTCAAACAGTCTGTAATCAGTCAATTGTAAGCCGAATATCATCAGTTCGTCGAATTTCAATGAGCCGAAATGACGGATGAGCCGAAAAATTTCAAGGTAAGGTTTAACCCGAAAAGCTGCGGCTTGGTCTGTGGGCTTATGGTACGGCGATGGCAGTTGAAACTTCAAAAGCTGTCGTAAAAAGATTTCTTCCTTTCGTCTGCTTTGTATCAACTCCTGCCCCGCAGGCGTTAAGCCGATAACGGGCGACAGCGTAACAAATCCCAATGCTTTTGGCGCTCTGTTAATTCTGTCCCTTGCACTGAATGCCGGATCATTTACTCCCGCGCCGTTGAAATAATTTTCTTCCCTCAAAAACTGCATAAATGCCGTTTGAGTTTCGGAGTTCCACTTTTTACCGGCAAAATGAGTATTCAATAACTCAATTTCGGATATCATCCGAAACGGCGTTCTTGGGGAAGTTGTGATAAATAAAACTTTGCTGCTTACGTTTGTCATATTAATAGGATGCTGATTCCAACTGTTCGGAAAAGAGCGTTTTATAATTTGTTTTGTAATTGGCTACCAATATATGGGTTGCTACCGATTTAAAGCGGTTCCGGATATTGACGGAATAGTTTTTTGCATATTCATCAATTATCATATCGCCGTATAATTCTTCGGTTAACGGCGTCCTTCCTATTACAAGCAATGCTTTGCAATTCAATTTTTTAAAATCTTCTGCGAGAACAATATGAGAATCTTCATTAAAACCGTCTTTATACTCCTCGTTGCCATAATCGGAAAATACGCAATCATAAGGCGGGTCTAAAAATATAAAATCATCAGGCTGCGCCATATCAAAAATTTCCCTGTAGTCAGCATTATAGATTTCTGCATTTGCCAGCAAAGCGCTGTGTTTTTGAGTTACCAACGTTGTGTTTAGATGCGTATATCTTCCAAACGGCACATTAAATTCGCCTTTTGAATTGTAGCGTATCATACCCGAATAGGCGGTTTTATTGATAAAAAAATAAAGCAGCGCATCGGAATATTTTTTATCAGTAAGGTCGTTGAACATATCCCTGATTTGATAGTACAATGCTTCATTTTTATCTTCCACCCGTTCATTGGGCGTTTGTCGCTTTAATGCGTCAAATTGCCGACGGTTGGCTTCGTATGTTTTTTCTATCTCATCAAGTTCTGTGCGTAACACAGAATAATTATCTTTGACTCCCTGATAGAAGTTCATCAATTTAGAGTTTATGTCATTAATAATAGCCTGTTTGGGTTCCAAATAGAAATACAATGCTCCACCGCCGAAAAATGGCTCAATATACCG
The DNA here is from genome assembly GCA_031264975.1 of Bacteroidales bacterium. Classification (GTDB taxonomy): domain Bacteria; phylum Bacteroidota; class Bacteroidia; order Bacteroidales; family WCHB1-69; genus JAIROC01. Next base: position 529 of record JAISDH010000139.1, on the reverse strand, counting down.
ATTTTTATACCTCGGTATATGCTTTGCGATACTGGAGATTTCATTGGATTTCCCGCCTCTGTATTTGATTAATGGTTTCATACAGATTACTTTTGTTACATTTTAAATTTAACAAGCTGTTCTCGTGAGGGTAATTGCTTATTTTCCCGTAGCTCTCTTAATATGTTCCCTAAATTCTTCATCCTGATAAATATTCTTGACTATTTTCGGCAAAGATACGGTTTTATTCATTGCGTCTTTATAAAAAGTTACTAACATTTTTATCCCCAAACATTAATTTCAAAAAAAAATGTTGCAGTTCGAAAAAATACACTACTTTTGACGTGTTAAAATAAAAACGTATTTGAAAAATTTAAAATAAAAAGATGAAAAATTTAATTTGTTTAGTTTTATTATGTGCTTTTGTTTCGTGCAGCGAGCAAAAGGAGGATAATACCCTTATCTATTATGATTTGTCTCAGTCGGTCAGCTTGAATGAGCCGGAGATTATTTTCGGTTTTGAAGACAGGTATCCGGTATGGATTACTGT
>JAISDH010000155.1 GCA_031264975.1 Bacteroidales bacterium | reverse complement strand
CATGTGAACAGTATTATCAGGAAACAATAGCTATAAACCAACTGCCAACAGGAACGTATATAATTCGTGTGATTCATGAAAATAACATGTTCGCCAAGAAATTGATTGTCCGATAAAAGGTACAAGGAATGGGATGTAAAGAAAAAGGAACAGGAATATGCTTGTTCCTTTTTCTTTGCTCTTGCCTTGCAATTTTCCAATAAAGTCAACACAATTAGAATCAAGTAACAGTTAGAATCAAAAACAAAAAGCCGAAAGTCTCAATTCGACAATATCAAAAGTCCCGAGACATCAACCTTGTGAGCTATGGCATTTTGATTTCATCGGTGTTTCCATTTAAGTTGCATAAAAGGCAAGCATAAATACTTATGTTTAACTTACACATATCAAGAATACTGCAAACTACGGCGGTATTGCGTGCGCGATATCACCGTATTGCGCGCGTGAGACAGTGGTATTGCAACAGCCCTTCCTCGCTCGGCATAGTCTACCCCCCCCGCTCAGCGTAGTGTCTCCGCTATTTCCAAGTTAAAAGCAAACGTCCGCGCTTGCCCACAAGGAAGGAACCCAATGTTGTCAACTTAAGAGGAAAAATCCACAAAGAAACAAAACCATTAGCATAGTTGTAGCTCTGACGCCTTCCGGTGCTCCTTAAGCTGACGACATTAGGTGTTGCCCCTACGCTGTTGATTACGATCTTTCAGAGCTTTTTACGTCTTCCGATTCCGACCATAACTTGGCGTTGTAGCTCTGTTATTGATTATTGGGCTTTCAGCCCTTAGCTTGATAACATTGGTATAGAGACTATGCCCAGCGAGAACTGATGCTATCGTCCACTTGTCCATTCGCCTACTTGTCCACTCGTTCACTCGTCTACTGTTCAGGATATGGCAAAGAAAAAGAAACAACTATCCTTATTCTAAAATCTCGAACAAGGCGTCTAATTTGGGGGTGAGGATTATTTCTGTGCGTCGATTTTTGGCTCTTGCTTCTTTTGTGTCGTCTGTATCTAAGGGAACATATTCTCCTCTGCCGGATGCTGTTAAACGGTTAGGGTCAATGTTTCCGTATTTCAAAATTGTTTTTACGATTGTTGTCGCACGCATTACGCTTAAATCCCAATTATCCCGAATTTGAGCCGCAGAAGCCGCAGAAAAAGGGACGTTATCAGTATGCCCTTCTACCATGACGTTGATATCTGTATCCGCTTCCAAAACTTTAGCCAACTCTTTTAACGCTAATTCTCCTTTTGCATCCACAGAAAACTTTCCACTGGCAAAAAGCAATTTTTCATCCATAGAAACATACACCTTTCCGTTCTTTTCCGTAACTTGCAACCCACTGCCTTCAAAACCTACTAACGCTAATTTGATTTTATCTTTCAACGCTTGCACGTCGGCGTCTTTTTTGGATAGAATCTCCTGTAACTCTATAAGTTTTGCGCTTTTTTCTTCCAAATCCAAACTCTTCTTGTCTAAGTCTGTCATTAAAGATTTTATCTCTTTTTCCTTTTCGTCCAATTTACGTTGCGCTTCCTGCAATTGTCCAAGCATTGTCTCTGTTTCCTTTTTATTACCAGCGTTCATATTTTTATATGCCGTAGACAATTCGTCATAATTTGTTTGCAAAGAAGTATAGTTTTCGGTCATTTCCCTGCTTAAACGCCCAAGTATTGTGGTGTCTTCCTCAAGTTGACGAATCTGTGCCTGCATTTTTCCCCTTTGAGATTCAAATTCTATAATCTTATTCTCCAAATCAAGTTTTTGAGAGGAGAGTTCTTTCTGTTTTGCTTCACAGTTAGATAAGTCTGTCGTACATTCAATATACTTTTGTTTGCTTACACACGATACTAATAATATACCTATCCCTAAAAATACAAAGAATCTTTTTTTCATATTATGTTATTTATATTTGATTTGTCAGAGACAAAAGAATGAAATGAATAGAGATGAACATTATCTTTTTACTTCTACTTCTTCAAATCCTTCAATAATATCCCCTATCTTAACGTCATTGAAACTTTCAATATTCAGACCACATTCATATCCGGAATTTACTTCCTTAACGTCGTCTTTAAATCGTTTCAAGGAACCTAATCTTCCGGTGAAAATAACAATTCCATCGCGAATTACACGAATTCGGGTATTTCGTTGTACCTTTCCGTCCAAAACGTAACAACCCGCAATAGTCCCTACTTTGGATATACGGAAAGTTTCCCTTACTTCCACATTACAAATAATACTTTCCTTGAGTTCAGGCGCTTTCATTCCTTCAATGGCGTCTTTGATTTCGTTGATTGCATCGTATATTACAGAATATGTACGAATATCTATCTGTTCCTGTTCCGACAATTTCCTTGCACCCGCAGAAGGACGCACCTGGAAGGCAAGAATAATCGCATTAGAAGCCGAAGCCAACAATACGTCCGATTCCGTAACCTGACCTACCGATTTGTGGATAACTTTTACCTCCACTTCTTCCGTCGTTAATCGCAATAAAGAATCCGATAAGGCTTCAATAGAACCGGCTACGTCTCCTTTTACAATAATGTTCAATTCCTTGAAATCTCCCACCGCAATACGACGACCTATCTCGGTAAGCGTAATGTGCTTTTGTATACGTAATCCCTGTTCCCGAATGAGCTGTTGGCGCTTACTTACAATAGTCTTGGCTTCGCGTTCATCCGTATAAACCTTAAAGTTATCTCCCGCTTGAGGCGCGCTGTCCAATCCTAATAATAAGACGGGACTGGATGGATACGCTTCCTGAATAAGTTGATTTCTTTCATTATACATTGCTTTAATTTTCCCATAACTTGTTCCCGCTACAACAATATCTCCTTTTCTTAAGGTTCCGTTTTGGGTCAACATTTTAGCAACATATCCCCGTCCTTTGTCCAGAGAAGATTCTATTACCGTTCCTGTCGCATGTAATGTCGGATTGGCTTTCAATTCCAACATTTCCGCTTCTATAAGGATTTTTTCAAGCAAGATTTCTACATTTGTTCCTTTTTTTGCCGATATATTCTGGCTCTGAATCGTTCCTCCCCATTCCTCTACGAGCAAATTCATATTAGCCAATGCCGACCGAATTTTTTCAGGATCTGCTCCCGGCTTGTCAATTTTATTAATGGCAAAAATCATCGGAACATTCGCTGCTTGAGCATGATTAATTGCTTCTATCGTTTGAGGCATAATTGCGTCGTCCGACGCAATGACAACAATGACAATATCTGTAATCTTTGCCCCTCTTGCCCGCATGGCAGTAAAGGCTTCGTGTCCGGGAGTGTCCAAAAATGTAATTTTCCGTTTATCTTCCAACTCTACTTCATAAGCGCCAATATGCTGGGTAATTCCTCCAGCTTCTCCAGCTATTACATTGGTATTACGAATATAATCTAACAAAGACGTCTTACCATGGTCAACATGTCCCATAATGGTAACTATCGGAGCACGCGGTTCCAAATCTTCGGGATTGGAAACTTCTTTCTGCTTCTCTTCTTCTTCCTCAATACCAACAAACTGAACCGTAAAACCATACTCTTCTGCCAACAAAGCAATATGTTCGGCGTCCAACCGCTGATTGATTGCTACAACCCACCCAATACTCATGCAAGTTGCGATGATTGTTCCAACAGGAATATTCATCATATTTGCCAAATCGTTAACAGTGATGAACTCCGTTACTTTTAAAATACGCTTTTCTTGCGCCAAACGTTCTTGTGCTTCTTCTATTTCCCGATGAATATGCTCTCTTTTTTCCCGACGATGTTTAGCCGCTTTCGTTTTCCCGGAAGACGACATTCGCGCCATAGTCCTCTTGATTTGAGTGTCTATTTCCTCATGGGTAATTTCTGTCTTTTTGTCTTTACGTAAATCTTTCTGTTTGTTATGAGAGAAAGGATTTCGGTCATAGTTTTTATCCCGAAAATTAGACGTCTTATTATTGTTGTTACTATTATTATTATTGTTGTTGTTATTGTTATTAAATGTCTTTATCCGTTTACGTTTTTCCGGTCTTTCTCCTTTCTTTTCTTTTTCAGATTCCGGTTTGACTTCTTTTTTCGGAGAAGAAATATCAATCTTATTTACAACTTTTACGCCGGGAAGTTTTTCTGTTGTAGTCCCTGTAAAATTATTTGGTTTCGCATTTTCTTTGTCATTCTTCTTTTGTTTATAGTCTTTTTTCCACTTTCCTTTATCTTTTCCCGTATCGGAGCCTGTTTCTTTTGTCCGTTTTCCTTTCTCTTTTACGGTATCTGTAGTTGTTTCTTTTGGCGTTTTTTGCAGTGTTTTTTCTCCGAAGAAACGTTCGTTTTCTTTTATTTCTTTTTCTAACTCTTCTTTCGTTCTTCTCTTTGGCTTGAGCCGGGTGTTAATCGAAGTAAGGTCTACCTTTCCAACAACGGTTGGAACTTTCAAATTAAGAACTGTTGGTCTGAACATTTCCGGTTTTTTGCTTTCTTCGGAAAGAACGTCTTCCGTTTGTTCATCAAGTTTTTCTGCTTCTATATTCAAAGTTACTATTTCGTTTTTTTCTGCCTCTTTTTCTTCGTCAGATTCAATGTTTTTCGTTTCTTCCGCCTCTATTGGTTTCGTTTCCTCCGGTCTATCCTGCTCAACAGTTACAGGTTCCTTTTGCTTTTCCGGTTTATCCAATTCAACGGTTACGGGTTCTTTTTGCTCTTCTATTCTATCCACTTCAACAATTACAGGTTCCTTTTGCTCTTCCGGTTTATTCGGTTCAACTGTTACAGGTTCCTTTTGTGCTTCTATTTTATCCACTTCAACAATTACAGGTTCCTTTTGTGCTTCCGGTTTATTCGGTTCAACAATTATAGATTCTTTTTGTGCTTCCGGTTTATCTAATTCAACAGTTACAGGTTCTTTTTGTGCTTCCGGTTTGTCTAATTCAACAGTTACAGGTTCTTTTTGTGCTTCCGGTTTATCCAATTCAACAATTACAGGTTCTTTTTGTGTTTCCGGTTTATCTAATTCAACAGTTATAGGTTCTTTTCGTTCTTCCGGTTTATCCAATTCAACAGTTACAGGTTCTTTTTGTGCTTCTATTTTATCCGGCTCAACAATTACAGGTTCCTTTTGTGCTTCCGGTTTATTTGTTTCTTTTTCCAACGTAAATTTTTCTTTCTCTGTTTCTGCTTTTTGTTCTGCTTTTTCTTTCTTTTTTGACCTCGTATCTTTAATAGAATCCAGGTCTATTTTTCCCAATATTTTCGGTTTTAAAACAGTAGTTATTTCTTCTTTCTTTATTGATTCAGAGGTAGAGGCTATAGCTTGCGCTTCTTGTTCTTCTTGTTTTGGTTGTTGTCGTTTTGATTTTTCAACAGATTTTTTCCCTTCATCAGTCGACTTTGATTTTTTTCTTGTGATTGGCTCTGTTTCCTTTATTAATTTTTCATCTTCCGGGATTACCTTCTCCTGTTCAAAACTATCTTCCGAAGAATGGGTGGATTTATTACCGTGTCCTATTTCTATACGTTGGGATTCTTCTTTAATATTTTTTTCCGACTGATATTCTACTGTCAATAGATTATACATGTCAACTGTTAGCTTGGTATTAATACTATCCTCTATCGTGAAACCTTTCTTTGACAAAAATTCCACAATAGTAGACATTGCTATATTAAATTCCCTTGCCGCTTTCCCCAATCGAGGTACCTTTATTTCTTCTGACATCAATAAATTAATTTTATTTAACTACTGTTTAATAGATTATTATATCGGGATATATTATTTTTCAAATTCCTCTTTAATAATACGAATAACCTCATCTATCGTTTCTTCTTCCAAATCCGTTCGACGTATCAACTCATCCCGACTAAGTTCTAAAACACTTTTTCCCGTATCGCAACCAATGTTTTTTAATGTAGTAATTATCCATTCGTCTATCTCATCCGAAAACTCTTGTAATTCTATGTCTTCTTCTCCGATAGCATTTTCTCGAGTAACATCAATTTTGTACCCGGTGATTTTACTTGCCAACTTTATATTGTTTCCATTTTTCCCAATTGCCAATGAAATCTGGTCAGGTTTCATAAAAGCAATTGCCGTTTTGTTTTCTTCATCAATTTCGAGAGCAGTAATCTTCGCCGGATTTAGCGCTCGTAAGATAAACAACTCAGGATTGGTCGTATAATTGACTATATCAATATTCTCATTTCTCAATTCACGTATCACTCCGTGTATCCTCACTCCTTTTGTTCCTACGCAGGAGCCTACGGGGTCTATTCGTTCGTCATAGGCTTCTACCGTTATTTTTGCACGTTCTCCGGGCACGCGTACAATGTCCCGAATAGAAATTAAACCATCATATATTTCAGGAATTTCTTCCTCCATTAAGCGTTCCAAGAAAACAGGTGAAATTCGAGATGTGGTAATCAGTGGAGTATTTGTTCTTGGTTCCACTTTTACAACAACGGCTCGAATTGTTTCTCCTTTTTTGTAGAAATCGCGAGGTATCAATTCATTTCTGGGAATAATCAATTCTATCCCATCCTCGTCAAAAAATGAAATCTCCCTTTTCCATATCTGACTTACTGTTCCATTGACAATCTCCCCTACTTTCTTTTCATATTTTTGATAAACAAGATCTTTCTCATATTCCATAATCTTAGCCATCAAACTTTGACGTAAAGATAAAATATCTCTCCTTCCAAAATCCTTTAAATGAATTGTCTCAAACAATTCCTCTCCGACTTCAAAATCCGGCTCTATCTTTACCGCCTTAGACAATTCAATCTGAGTACTCTCATTGGTAATCTTTCCATCTTCGACAATCTCCAGCCAACGCTGAAATTCGACGTCTCCTTTATCTACATTGACAATAACGTCAATATTCGAATCCAGCCCGTATTTCTTTTGCAACATTTGCTTGAAAGTATCTTCCAATATACGCATCAGTAATTCTCTTTCGATACTTTTAAACTCCTTAAACTCTGCAAAAGTGTCTATTAAATTAAGATTTTCACTCATAATTTTTTATCTATTAAATTATTATTCATGATTAAATACCACTTCTATTTTTGCCATTTTCACCGTTGGAAAAGAAATTTCCACCTTTATTTCCTGTTGTTTTTTCTTCAAACCCAATTTCTCCAGTATTAACTTTCCTTCATCAACATATACTAATTTTCCAATATACTTTATTCCCTCTTCTGTCGTGACAGAAAGCGTTTTTCCAATTGCATTCTTATATTGTCGAAAGAATTTGAGCGGTTGCCCTACTCCATAAGACGATACATGCAATTCAAAATCCTCTTTTGCTCTGTCAAGATGATGTTCTATATAACGGCTAATATCTGCACACTGGTCTATCGTTACACTATTATCCCCATCCAGAAATACATATATAATATTTCCTCCCTTTACTTTTATATCACCAATAAACAAATCTGTTTCTGCAATTTTTTTATTTACCAGTTCTGTAATAAAATTGACCGTAATATAACCCATCCTCTAAAATTTATTTAAAAAAAGGGGGACACATATTGCCTCCCCCTTTAAAACCTAAAACTCAATACATCCATGAAAAAAATGTATATATCTAATGTTGACCAACCAGGATTCGAACCTAGACAGGCAGTACCAAAAACTGCAGTGCTCCCATTACACCATTGGTCATTAACAAATGTTCTGCAAAGGTAAACATTTTTTTAATATATTTCTCTGTTTTGTGTAAAAAAATATTCATCCTTTTATTTCTTTATAATCCACTATATACAAGATGATTACACCATGTATAAAACCCGTCAAAAGGTCATCTCACAACAAACAGCCAAAAAAGAGACCGATTTTTTCGCATCAAAATGACATTTCTCTTCTTTTTTTGGTATTTATTTTCCTGCAAAATGGACGTTCATTTCTTTCAAAGTAGCGCCCAAATTCGGACTCCGCTAAAATTATCCCGTCTGCTAAAAAATTAAAAAGAAAAAGTTTCTACCCACACAAGAAAACATAACAAACAAATCCGCCGACCTGCATACTTACAATATATCTTCTTCCGACATGTTTTCAACGTCTTCCCATAAGAAATTGTTGTACGGATATAGTTTTACATGGAGTTTTTTTACTTCCTCATAAGTTATTTTTCGCAGCTCGTCCATATTTTCCTTTTT
>JAISDH010000107.1 GCA_031264975.1 Bacteroidales bacterium | reverse complement strand
ATATGTATAACCCCGTGCAAGCGGAGCGCAGCTCGGGGTAAAAACACATCCTCTTCATCAGAACTACGGAGTAGTTCAACTCCACACAGAGTTAAGAAGGAGAAATATACGGGGCGTTTGTCAGCGTTTATTTTCTGGATTGCTTCACTGCGTTCGCAATGACGGGCGAGTGTATGACGACGACATTAACCGACCCGTCATTGCGAGGCACGAAGCAATCCAGTACGTTCTGTCCCCAAGCTGCGCCTTCGGCTTGCACGGGGTTACTCATATTTGACGCCTTCCGGCATCTGAAATACAACTACGCTAATGGTTTTGTTTCTTTTATGGACTTTTCGGCTTAAGTTGACGACATTGGGAAGAGCCAACTGCGAAAAATCGTATTAAGGAACACAAGTATGACTATGGGCTGGACAAGATGAATCAGACCGAGAATTTGGATAGCTAAATTATGTAACCGTATCAAAGTGCAATTTACATAATCCGGCTAATAGATATTTGGGGACTAAATGTATCGAATAAGTGTGTATATCTGGAAAAAACGATTATCCTTATCGAAAAAAACGACAAACGGAAGACAATAAAAACCCAAGTAAAGAATAGCCCACATATTACCACGATGATTTACTCAGCAGAATTAAGTTTTCAGGGAAAAAAAACAGGGCTATCGCCCAATCCAAAGCTTACAGAATCGGAACGCCAAAATAGAATAAAATTCGGAACTCGCAATACAAATTCTGGCGAAAATGTACAAAGATTTACGGAGAATGTTTTCGTTTGGGGGCTTTTTATGGCTGATTATTACGTGCAACTATTGCTTATTCAGGCGTTTGAAACTAATTTATACATCGTACAGAATTTGATGAGATATTATCAAAAAAAATTGTACCTTTGCAGCAGTTAAATTTTTTAGTTAATATTAATAAAGAAAAAGGTAATTTTTTATGATTGTTGTTCCTATTAAAGACGGTGAAAACCTGGAAAGATCGTTGAAGAAATTGAAACGTAAATTTGAAAAAATCGGAGTAGTGAAAGAGTTGCGAAATCGCCAAAAATTCACTAAGAAATCAGTTATTCGTCGAGAACAAATCCTCAAGGCAATTTATATCCAAAAATTGCGAGATCAAGAGGGAGAATAATATTATTGTTGTTGTTTTCATTTTATCCAAAAAAAAGTGTTACCTTTGGACGAAATCAAAGATAATACTTTTTTATGGATTGGATTGATTATTTTTTTATTTATGCAAGGTATGAGAAACGTTTTTCTTCCCATACCATTACTGCTTATGAGATGGACATAGAACAATATGTAGCCTTTTTATCTTCTAAAAAGAAAAAGATAAAGAATGCAACTCATAAAGACATTCGGTCATGGATTATTAATGAATTGGAGGCAGGAAAATCTCCCCGAACCGTCAATCGAAAAATATCAACACTGAAAGCACTCTATAAATTTCTTCTTAAAGACAATTACATTTCGGTAAATCCGATAGACAAGGTGATTACTCCAAAACAAAAAGGAAAAACATTGCCGGTGTTTCTCTCGGAATCCGAAATGAATAATTTGCTTGACTTTGATCAAAATATATTCCCTGATACATTCGAAGGAAAACGGGATAGAGCAATTATTGAACTGTTTTATGCTACAGGCATTCGATTAAGTGAGTTGGCAAATATAAGAAGAAAAGATATTGATTTTTATTCTCAAACCGTAAAAGTATTGGGAAAGCGCAATAAAGAACGGATAATCCCATGGAGTAAAAATTTAAATCCTGCCTTGCAAGAATATGTTTCAAGTTATGAAAATGAATTTGGAACCTTTGAACAAGAGTCTTTATTTTTTGTTACAACAAAAGGGAAGGATATTTACGTAAAATTGATATACAGAATAGTAAAAAAATATTTGGATATGGTATCAACGGTAAAAAAACGAAGTCCACATGTTATCCGGCATACATTTGCTACCCATTTATTAAACAATGGCGCTGATTTAATCGCCATAAAGGAAATATTGGGACACAGTTCCCTTGCAGCCACACAAATTTACACACATATTTCAGTTGAAAAATTAAAGAAAACATATAAACAAGCTCATCCACGAGCATAAAAAAAGAGGTTAATATGCAGATAAACATTAATTCAGTACATTTCAAAGCAGATAAGCGATTAGAGAGTTTTATTATTGACAAACTCCAGAAAACAGGAAAATTCTATGAGAATATAATAGGAAGCGACGTCATTTTAAAATTGGAGAACACGGATAAACCGGAAAACAAAATAGCAGAAATACGGTTAAAAATAAAAGGAAATGATTTGATATCCTGTAAACAGTGTAAAACGTTTGAAGAAGCCATTGATTTGGCAGTAGACGCATTACGTAAACAATTGGAAAAAATCAAGGATAAAAAAAGGTAATATTTTCCTTCCATAAAATGGCTAATTAAAAGGCTACCGAAATGGGTAGCCTTTTATGTTGTCGGAAATGCTTTTCATTTTGTAGGATATAAAAAGAATAATATAAAATATTATTCTGATTAATCTAAAAAAAATTATACCTTTGCAAATAGTAATTTAGTATTTGCAACAAAGAGATTGATGAATATAAATACATGAAATATAAGAGGATATTATTGAAAATTAGCGGAGAGTCTTTAAGTGGAAACAGTCTGCAAGGAATAAATCCCGACATACTTTGTTATTTTGCCTCGGAAATAAAATCTATTTATGATATAGATACACAAATTGGGATAGTAATTGGAGGTGGAAATATTTTTCGAGGATTGGAAGGGATAAACAAAGGATTTGATCGTATACAGGGGGATTATATGGGAATGCTTGCGACGATTATTAATAGTATGGCGTTGCAGGGAGAGCTGGAACACAGACAAGTTAAGTCGGTTATTTTATCCGGTTTGGCAGTAGAGCCTGTTTGTGAAAAAATGAGCAGCAGAAAAGCCATTGATTTCATGGAATCCGGTCATGTAGTTATTATTGCCGGCGGAACAGGCAATCCTTTCTTTACAACAGATACAGGAGGCGCATTAAGAAGTGTTGAAATTAAAGCCGATGCGTTGTTAAAAGGAACAAGGGTGGATGGAGTATATGATAAAGACCCTGAGAAATATAAGGACGCCGTTAAATACAATGATATTTCTTTTGAACAGGCTTATGAGAAAGAATTACATATCATGGATTTAACCGCATTTACCCTTTGTAGAGAAAATAATATGCCCATTATTGTTTTTGATATGAATAGAGAAGGCAATTTGAAAAAAATTATTATGGGCGAAAATATAGGAACATTGATACATTAATGATTATATACCAATGAAAGAAGATAAAATAATAAGTCAAGAGGACATCCATTTGCAGAAAGAAGAGCCTCTCGTTAAAAAAGCAAAGCAAAGAGTTGGGTTTAAAATCCATATCACTATTTACATATTAGCATGTATTTTGATGTGGTTATTTTGGTTTTTTATCTTCAGAGCGAACAACTTGGAGCAACCGGCTTGCAATGCCATTCTTTTTATTACTTTAGCATGGTGTATATGCGTCATTGCGCATTATTTGATTGTTTACAAATGGGACAAGACGTATGTGGAAAAAGAAATAAAATATTTGAAAGAACAACAGGAAAAAAAACAGCAACAAACAGAAGACTATCCAAATCAAGATAAATTGTAAATTAAAATCCGAATCAATATGACAGAAAGTTGTAGCTCATGTTTATCCAACATGAAAGAAGATATGCAAAACGCATTAGGATTCCTGGAAAAGGAATTGGAAAAAATTCGTGCAGGAAAAGCGCACACAAAAATGCTAGAAGGAATAAAAGTAGATTACTACGGAACAATGACGCCTATTGAACAGATAGCAAGCCTTGCCGTTCCCGACCCAAAACAAATTACCATACAGCCTTGGGAAAAAAAACAGATTCCGCTTATCGAAAAGGCAATTATGGCGGCTAATTTAGGTTTTAATCCGCAAAATAATGGCGAACTCATTAGAGTTATCGTTCCCGCATTGACAGAAGAACGTCGTAAAGACCTTGTTAAAAAGGTGAAACAGGAAGTTGAACAGGTAAAAGTAAACATTCGCAATATTCGTCGTAATGCAAATGCAAAAGCAAAAGAATTGAAAGATTCCGGCGTTTCGGAAGACGAAATTAAAAAATTAGAAACCGATGTTCAAAAAACAACCGACGAATTTATCGCTAAAGCGGATAAATACATGGAAACTAAAGAAAAAGAGATAATGACAATTTAGTTCCTCTATTATATGGAACAATTGAACCAAAAATAAGATAAAAAAAACAGTAAAAAAAAAGAAATAAATTAATATGTCTATTACAAAATTAAATCAAATACTGGAAACTGTAAAAGCGAATCCAAAAAAACGACTGATTGTAGCGTATGCGAATGATGAACATACCATTGAAGCTGTCTATAAAGCAATAGAAGCGGGAATCGTAGATGCGACACTTGTAGGAGATAAGAAAATAATAAAAGAAGTATGCAAGTTGCATAATTTTGACAGTAGCAAATTTCATATTGTTCAGGAAGCTGACGAACAGAAAGCAGGTTTTCTTGCCGTTTCTTTAATCAAGCAAGGAGAAGGAGACATCCTGATGAAAGGACTGTTGAGTACGGATAAGTATATGCGGGCAATCTTGAATAAAGAGACCGGATTAATGCCGACGTCAAAAGCTATTTTATCGCATGTTACGGTTATTGAAACGCCGGCATATCATAAGTTATTACTATGCAGTGATGTTGCTATTATTCCTGCGCCGGACTTGACGCAAAAAATTGCAATGACAAATTATTTAATCCAAACGGCAAAAGCGCTTCAAATAGACAAGCCAAAAATTGCTGTTATTGCAGCTACGGAACAAATGTTGCCCGGTATGCAAGCCTGTGTTGATGCTGCAATAATTTCAAAAATGGCGGAACGAGGACAGATTAAAGGTGCGTATGTAGATGGACCACTCAGTTTGGACACAGCATTGGACAAGGAAAGCGCTTCTATCAAGAAATTGACAGGTATAGTTGCCGGAGATGCTGACGGGTTGTTATTTCCAAATATCGAGTCAGGAAATATTTTTTACAAAAGCAATACAAAACTTGCCAATGGAGAGTTGGGCGCTATGGTTATGGGGGCAAAAGTACCCTGTATACTTACTTCACGTGGAGATTCTGCAAAATCTAAAATGTATTCAATCGCATTAGCTGCGTTGTCAGCAAAATGATATAATGATATATGGAATAATGGTATATAGAATGAATTATATTACAAAATGACGTCTTTTATTTACATGAATAAATCAAAATATTGATATAAATTAATGATGTTCTCATATATGTTTCTTTGTTTATTAAGCATGCTTGGAATAAAAATAAATTTATCGACCTTACGTATTGATTTTTTTTATACTTTAGCAAATTAAAATATTATAAATTACAAATGTTATGGAGTTAGTTCGAAGATGTAGTTATTTGTTTATTTTCACATTGATATTCAGCAGTATATCGGTCGCCCAAAAATCGCCGGCTACTGAAGCAGATAAATTATTTAGTACGTTTCAATACAAAATCGCTGCCGATATGTATAAAAAAGCGTATGGTAAAGTAAAAAAGAATCCTGTTGAAAGACGGAGAATCATGTTTCGTATGGCGGAATCATACTCAATGATGGGCGACCTTAAAAAAGCGGAACAACAATATCTTAGATTAGAGAAGGTGAATTATCAAAAAGATAATCCTTTGATATTTATCCGATTGGGAGACATCTATAGGATAAAAAAAGATTATCCTTCCGCTTTACAGTACTATGAAAAGTACAAGCAAGTCCGTCCTAATGACCCTCGAATAGATTCGCGGATAGAATCCTCCAAATTGGCGCCACAGTGGATTAATAATCCAACGCGTCACGAAATTGAGAATATGAAAAAATTTAATACCCCACAAAGCGAATGGTCGCCCTCGTGGGGTGTTCCCGGTAAAGAAAACCAACTTGTGTTTACTTCTTCTCGTGAAGGAAGTACGGGAAAAGGCGAGGATGTATGGTCGGGACAATCATTTTCCGATTTGTATGTATCAAATAAACCCAAAAGTAAATTGGTTGACTTTCCGGGAGAATGGACTACGCCTGTCGTATTGGACAATGAAAATATTGTAAATACGGAAGCAAATGAAGGGGAATCTTCTTTTAATCCCAAAGGAACAACCCTGTATTTTACCCGTTGTCCGAATGAAAAGAAAACAATTTCTTACTGTAAAATTTATCAGGTAACAAGAAAAGGAAAATCATGGGGAGCTCCCGAAGAAATTATATTAGGTCCCGATTCTTTTGATTATGTTCATCCTTCCATTTCTTCTGACGAATTAACGCTCTATTTTGCATCCGATATGCACGGAACAATGGGAGGATATGATATTTGGTCTGTCTCCAGAGATAAAAAGGCAAGACCTTTTGGTAATTTAACGAACCTGGGCAAGAATATTAATAGCAATGACCATGATATGTTTCCTGCGCTTGAAGATGATTCAACGCTTTATTTTGCTTCCAAAGGACACGTTGGTTTGGGAGGATATGACATTTTCAAATCTCAATATATCAATAATGAATGGACTCCCGCTGAAAACTTGAAATATCCTATCAATTCGGAATCTGACGACTATGCTATTTTGTTTGACCATACGCTTGTAATGGATCCTGTTTCGGGATTTCCATTTATAGAGAAAGGATATTTTACTTCAAACCGTCCGGGCGGGAGAGGAATGGATGATATTTGGTCGTTTAAACTTCCTCCGTTGATGTTTACTCTTGCCGGATTTATAAGAGACAGCGTAACGCGGCAATTTGTTGACGGAGTAACAGTTATTTTGACCACATCGGATGGAACTTCCTATAAAACCACTACCGACATTCGAGGTTATTACAGTTTCGACAAAACAAAAGTGTTGGGCGAATTAACTTATGAAATCATCGTGCAGAAGACAGGGTATTACGAAAACGACAATGCTAAAGGAAGAGAAACTACAGTGGGGTTGACTGAAAATAAAGATTTGAAACATGATTTTATTATTGACCCCGTGCCGAAAGAACCTGTTATATTGCCCGATATTTTATTTGACCTCGCAAAATGGGATTTGAAACCTCAATATGAGGATTCTTTACGTGGGTTATTACAAATCATGGAAGATAATCCTACCTTTGTCATTGAGTTACGTTCTCATACGGACATTCGTCCCATTCCGATGACCAATGATACTTTATCGCAACGTAGAGCTGAATCATCCATTCGGTTTTTAATAGAGTCGGGAATTGACCCTGACCGCTTAATTGCAAAAGGATATGGAGAACGTGCTCCCAGAGTATTAGACAAGGATATTGTTTCTCGTGGTTATACGTTCAAGAAAGGAACGGTATTGAGTGGGGAATTTATCAATTCATTGAAATCAAGAAACGAACAGGAAGCGGCTCACGATTTGAATCGTCGTACAGAATTTCTTATTCTGCGGGACGATTATATTCCTAAAGAAAATATTGAACCATTACTTGATGCAAGCGTAGCGGTTATCAATATTGTTTCTCAAAGTTTCATCCCAATAGAAACACAAGATAATCTGGTTTATGGAACATGTTATGCGAATAGCAAAACGCTTCGATTCATGATTGAACCGAACGTTGCGAAAGCCTCCATTTCATACGACCAGGCGATGCGGTTTCTAAAAGACGCCATTATCAAGGTTGGAGATTTTGAATTGAAAGATAAAGCTATTGTACCGGAAGACGGTACTATCATAGACAAATCCATTGTCTATCTCAATACTTTTCAAATCGGAGACGAAGTTCTGGAAAATGTTGAAATGACAGTAATAAAAGAACAAAAAGAACCTGTTATTATCGGAAGTAAAACGTTTGAAGAAGAATTTGGAAGTTATACCATAAATAAGGAAGAAGGAAAACTTATCTTTAATAAATAAAATAAACTATTATCCATAGGCAAGAAGAGGAAGATGTTATGTCTTCCTCTTTCATTATAGAATCAAATGAGGTTATTCTTTCAAGGGAAGAAAAAGTATGAAGCACAATCATTACAAGCAATTGCCTGGCGGAAATTTCGCAAGAACAGGCAAGGGATGGTTTTGCTTTGTTTTTTAGTTACCGTTACAATCATGGCGGTATTGGGTTATTTGATTACACCGGACAGCACTCCGCACGCCAATGAACAGATATTGGAAGTTCGTTTACTCAAACCCCTGTCCAAAGTTTCCTTCCTGCAGATTGCGAAAAATCATCCCGAAGAAAAACGGAACAGTCTACAGAAAATGCTCTTCGGACAGCCCGGAACCTCTATTTCCATACCGGTATCTTCCTGTTTCTTTTCTGCGGATTCGGTTGTGGTAACATTATTTAATGAATCGCCGCCTTATAATATCGCACGATATAACCTCGCCGACGTACTATATCCTCTCAAAGAAGGCGTCCCTGTTTTATCGGACGGCAAGAATTGTACATTCCAAGATATTCACAACAACGTATATCATGTTCCTGTTGCTGAATTACAGGCAAGAGTTAAACAATGTATCAAGAATAAAACATACTATCTGGGAACCGACCGTTATGGGCGTGATGTATTAAGTCAACTGATTATCGGCGCAAGGGTTAGTTTGTCGGTCGGGTTTGTTTCTGTGTTTATTGCTTTGGTGATTGGCGTCTTTTTAGGCGCTATTTCCGGGTATTTTCGAGGGATTGTCGATGACGTTATCATGTGGTTTATCAATGTTGTTTGGTCTATCCCTACGTTGTTGCTGGTGATTGCTATCAGTTTTGTACTGGGGACGGGATTCTGGCAGATATTTATTGCCATTGGACTTACCATGTGGGTTGATATTGCGCGTGTCGTGCGAGGACAGGTTATCAGTTTGCGGGAGAAGGAATTTGTAGAATCTTCCAAAGCATTGGGATTTGGCAAGCTGACTATTATCTTTAAACATATTCTTCCCAATATCACCGGAACCATTATTGTGGTGGCTACTGCAAATTTTGCTTCGGCAATTTTGACGGAAGCAAGTTTAAGTTTTCTTGGCATAGGCGTACAACCCCCCATGCCGTCGTGGGGGACAATGATAAAGGAGAATTACGGATATATTATTCTTGATTACGCATACCTTGCCGTTGTTCCCGGATTTGCCATTATGACGCTCGTACTTTGCTTTATGCTTATTGGAAACGTGTTTCGCGACGTAATGGACGTAAAAGAGAGCGAATCATAACACAGATACAAGTATATAAAACACATTGGATATTATGGAAAAGTTTATAGAATTAGGTTATTTGGGATTGTTTTTGTCTTCGTTTTTTGCATCTACTATTGTTCCGCTCAGTTCGGATATTGTGTTATCTGCTTTGATTTTCCTGAAATTTGACGTCTGGACGTGTATTATTGTTGCAACTGCCGGAAATTTCCTGGGAGGGTTAACCACATACGGACTTGGATATTTAGGGAAATGGAAATGGGTAGAGAAGTATTTTAAAAAGAGCAAAGAAGATATTGAGAAATTCCAATACAAGGTGAAGAAGGCAGGTATTATTGCCGCCGCATTTGCATGGCTTCCGTTTATTGGAGATTTAATCGCCCTGGCGCTGGGTTTTCTACGATTTAAGCCCGCTCCCGTATTTATCATGATGTTTATTGGTCGTCTTTGCAGATTTACCGCCGTTGGACTCCTTACCGCAAATATCTTTGGATAATGTTTTTCGGAAAAGGTAAGGGTGTAAAGGACGAAAGGGATAAGTATTAATCATTATTTATACCCATTAATCCTGTAAATACTGTCGTCGCGTAGTTGCGACGGACTTAAAAAGTATTTTTCTTCTCGTCGCATAATTGCGACGACTTGAAAAAGTGTTTCTCTTCTCGTCGCATAGTTGCGACAACTTGAAAAAGTATTTTTCTTCTCGTCGCATAGTTGCGACGACTTGAAAAAGTGTTTTTCTTCACGTCGCATAGTTGCGACGACTTGAAAAAGTGTTTTTCCTCTCGTCGCATAGTTGCGACGACCTAAAAAAGTATTTTTCTTCTCGTCGCGAGATTGCGACGATATAAAAACTATTTAAACCACTTTCTGACATTGGAAGAAGCTATCTAAATAT
>JAISDH010000084.1 GCA_031264975.1 Bacteroidales bacterium | reverse complement strand
TCCAAAACGGAAACCTGTACCCCCATAAAGTCTGTCCGAGAAAAGGAACAACTGTTTTTGACTTGTTTATACAATTCGTCTTTCCAATGTTTTTGGTTGGTATTTATTCCATAATGAGCGATTAAATTGAATTTTTCAATTAAACGGTCTTTAATTTCTCTGGAGTTAAGTATTTGCAGCATTTGGTCTATTTTCATATCATCTCCAAATTGTGTAGCGTCTAAATATTCATTATAATTATTTGCGACCATAATCAATTGAGATACCGCATTACTTGCCGTAGGCATCATAATCACCGACGACTTGAATTTGGGAGCAATAAGCAAGGAGACGCCCGTAGAAATTAAAGCCGCAGCGACTACCACTGCTAACAAAACTTTCCACCATTGAATAAATATGACGATAATATTTAATGAACTGTTACTTTCTCTGTTTTCCATTTTCCTTTATTATTTTTTTATATGATTAAATTTTAATTTTAATGTAAACGTATTTTTGAAATTAGAATATATAAACTCTTCCTATTCATCTATTTCCTCCTCTTCTTCCACAACCGGATATGCCAATTGATGCAGATAAGACAGCAGGATAGTAATGTATTTTCCCCAAGTATAAATAAAATATTTCTTGTGCATCAATAACGCATTTTCTTGTGTCGTCAGTGTATTTTTATTATACAAAAGAACAAAATCTTTCATATCCTGATAGATATCAGTCAATATTTCACAGATAGAATATGTTTTTGTTTCATTTTCCTGAAGGTTATATGATTCAAAAAATTCCATTTCCGTTAATTTGTCTTTCAATTTCAGATATAATAATTCATACTGTTCTTCTGTAACAAATTGTTCGCAGGCAACAGTCTCGTCTACTTGAATATCCTGTATCAAAGCTCCTTTTAAGTACATCAATGGCATTATTTTCAGCAAATAGTCAATAATTTGGCGTGGTTCAAATGTATGAATATTTTCCATGAATGTACAAAATTGAGTGGCGACCAGATATAATTCCCTGGTGTTTTTAGTTTCTATTTTATCAATGTTCGATGCTTCCATTTTAAAGTAATAAATATAGCTGCAAAAGTATCATTTTTATGTACATATTACATACAAATCATCTCGTTGGTTTATATACAGATAAGGAATTTCATCTACTTGCCTGATGGTTTTTTTTTCTTTGGTTCCCCATAAAATATCGCCAATCTCCAAATATTTTGTGGTCATGCTAACGATTAAAGTGGCGCCTGTCTGTCGGGCAAATTTCCGTGCATAATCGTCAATATTGTCGGATAGAGTAACAATATCGCATAGATGATATTTTACAGAAAGATTTTTATACAACTGTTCTGTATACGATACATTTTCATGAAGTTTATACCGCAAATATTCATCTTTATATTTTTTGAACAGAATATAAATGCAAGAGTTGTAAAACCGACTAAAATAGGCAGCCCACAACGATTTTTCTTTTGCATAAATCAAATAGTCAAGGGGAAGAACAATTTTTTGATAGGCGTTCTCTTTCGGCAATGTCTTTCCCACCACCAATACAGGAACTCGCATCTTTTTTATCAATCGCAGGGCTGAACGATAGGAAAAAAAACTCTTTCGTCTATGAGAAGCGGATAAAATCAGCATCATAATTTCATGTTCTTCGATAAAAGAATAGAGTTCCTTTTTCAAATTCAATCCTCTGCTGTAATGTATAACCGGTAATTGCTGATTATGTAATACTTTTAAAGCATTGGTAAATCCTTCTCCATAAGGAATCTCTTTGTCTATTAAAGGAAAGATTATCAATTCTGCATGGAAAATCAAAGACATGGCGGCAGCATGAGAAACAGCGGCGTCTCCATAAGCCGTATAATCGGTTAAAACAAGCAAACGTAATCTTTTCTTTTCCTCGATTTCCATTTGATATATGGTTTAGAGTCCTTTTATTTCAGGTTTGGTAGGACGAAATTCTTTGAGATAGAAAGGTTCATAATAGGCAATATCCACAAAATCCTGTCGAAGATATTTTTCATACCCCAATGCCAATACATAACGAGCCGAAGTCTTTGCAGGACAAAATACCGCATTTGGATTACCCGAAAATAAAGGTTGCGCCTTGGCTGCCCCGTTCCCGGAAAACACAACTTTACCTTGAGATAAAAAGGTTGCGTAAGTATTTTCATCTAAAATGATGTTGTTGATATCTTCCACTAATTGCAATTGTTGGTTATAAACAGCGGAATAAACTTCCATTCTTTTGGCGTCCAGCATAGGAACATATTGTTTCTGGTCGGGATAGCGTTCTCTTGCCCCCCAAGCCATACTTTGCAAAGTAGATACGTCAATTAAAGGAATATCCAGCGCATCGCACAATCCTTTTGCCGACGACGTTCCAATTCTTAATCCTGTGTAAGAACCGGGTCCCCCACTGATACAGACAGCATTCAACTGTGATTTTTTTAATTCTGCTCGTTGTAAAACTTCGTCAATAAATAATATTATTTTTTCTGCATGTGAATTTCCCTGCTCATTTTCAACGATAGCAATACATTCTTCATTTTTACTCAAGGCTACAGAGCATATTTCTGTAGAAGTTTCTATAGCAAGTAAATAAATAGACATTCTCTTTTTAATTTTCAATATTATTGCTAAGTAAACGCAAAGAAAATATAAAATCGTATGAAATAAAAGGCAAACTTTATCGAGTATTAAAGGCTTATTTTGAACTTTACAATTTCAATCGTTCCTATCGAAGCATTGTTTATAAATACACTACGGACATTCACAAAGAAAGTATGAGAAAAAGTTTACAGTGTTAAGAAAAAAGATAATTTTGCATTCGGTAAAAAAACTTTTCAGGGAGAAGAGGAAAGCACAATTAAAAGAGAAAAATAAAATGGATAATAGATTGGCAAAAAATCATTCCGAATTTTTGATTTATGAAGGTAAAGATGGAAAAACTACGGTATATGTGCGTTTTAACGAACAGGATGTATGGCTTACACAAGACCAGCTGGCGCTTCTGTTTGGGATAGAACGTCCCGGTATAACGCAACATATTAAAAATATTTTTGCCGAAGAAGAGTTGATAGAAAATTCAGTTAGTAAGAAATTCTTACGAACTGCCGCAGATGGTAAAAACTATGCAACTAAACATTACAACCTGGATATGATTATTTCTCTTGGATATCGTGTAAATTCAAAAGTGGCAACGCAATTCAGAATATGGGCTACCGAAAAACTGCATTCCTATATTCAGAAAGGCTTTACAATCAATATTGACCGTTTGAAAAACCCTGACAATCCTTTTGATTATTTTGAAGAGCTTGAACAAATAATTCAAGATATTCGCACAAGTGAAAGGCGGTTTTATCTTAAAATAACCGATATTTATGCTACATCTATTGACTATGACAAAAATGCTGAAACAACTAAAAATTTCTTTGCAACTGTTCAAAACAAAATGCATTGGGCAATATCGGGACAAACTGCTGCTGAAATTATTTATACTCGCGCAAATGCTAATAAAGACAATATGGGCTTAACCAGTTGGCAGGGGCAACGGATACGTAAACCGGACGTAGTAATTGCTAAAAATTACCTGAATAAAGACGAATTGCAGGCATTAAACGACTTGGTTGAACAATATCTGCTTTTTGCTCAAACACAAGCACGTCGAAGAATAGCAATGACAATGCAGGACTGGATAAATAAACTACATGGATTTCTTACTCTCAACGAAAGAACAATTTTGATGGATGCGGGTAAAATATCACATGAGTTAGCTATACAGCATGCCGAAAAGGAATATGATATATTTAGAATAAAGCAAGCACAAATACCCTACAATACGGATTTTGAAGATTTTATAGAAAACATTGACTGACAGATTATATGAATTGGCAAAGTTAGGAGATTAATATAATAAAAAAAGAAGAAAAACGACGAACATTTTTGATGAATATATCAAACAGAGTGAGAAATATTGGAACGTAAAGGTTCGGATAAGACAGGTATTTGGATAATTAAGTAAAATGATAAAAATATGGAAAGAGTTAAGTCATGCCCAGTAAGCAATTAGAACCACTCAACAATCAATTCATCTTCTATCAGAATGACAACGCTATAACCAATGTTAACGTCCGCTTTGACGGCAAAGACGTCTGACTTTCGCAACAGCAAATTGCAGATAAAACAGGGAGTGGACTTTACAAAAGAGTAAAGACCTATTTTGAATTTTATATTTTCAATCATTCCTATCAAAGCATTGGTTATAAATATCCTACAGACATTCACAAAGAAAGTCTGAGAAAAAGTTTATAGTGTTAAGAAAAAAGATAATTTTGCATTCGGTAAAAAAACTTTTCAAGGAGAAGAGGCTTTCTTTCTTCTTCTGAAAAGAAAGTATAATAAAAATTTGTTTAACAGTATCTTAAATCTGTTCAAAAAAAAGGAGAACTAAAGTTATCAGTCCGTGTTTTGAAATGAACAGAGGAAGTAATGCAAGAGGTAAATATGGTAATAGAAAAGAGATATACAATAAATTAAATCAATGGCAAAAGAAAACGACAAACAATTTATTATTTTCAAAACCGAAGACAAAAGAATTTCGGTTGGATATCGCGTTAAGTCACTTTGTGGCATACAGTTTCGT
>JAISDH010000081.1 GCA_031264975.1 Bacteroidales bacterium | reverse complement strand
ACTCTGCGACTATTGCTGCCACCGCAGGAACGTCTTTAAAAATTTCTTGATCCTCTTCCATCGTATTTGAAACGCGCTGTGCCATGTTTAGCTTTGCATTCTGATTATCGTTCATAGTTTAATGGTTTTTTGTTATTATTATTTTTATTTCTGTATACTATTTTTTCGTTTCTACTACCTGTACTAATAAAATCGTTGCCTTGTCTGGCAAAATCGTTGCTTCGCCTGACAAAACGACATATTTGTCCGACACAATCGTTGCTTTGCCTGACACAACGACATATTTGTCTGACCAAATGGTTGCTTCGTCTGACACAACGACATGTTTGTCTGACCAAATCGTTGCTTCGTCTGACACAACGGCATATTTGTCTGACCAAACGGTTGCTTCGCCTGACACAACGGCATATTGGTCTGGCAAAATGGTTGCTCTGTCCGGCACATCGCTTTGTTTGTCCGGCACATCGCTTTGTTTGTCCGGCACATCGCTTTGTTTGTCCGACACAAGTCTTTATCTTCCCGACACAAGTCTTTGTCTCTTCGACGAAAGCATCTATTAGATTGAAAATTATGCCATTATCACTCTCAAAAACGTCTCTTGTATTAGTATATATCATTTTGAAAATAAAATTTATTTCCGTAATCTCTTGCCGATTTTCTATTGTTTACTTGATTAAGAAAATCCCTGCAAAGATACACTATTTTTTTCTATTATCATTTTTTCTTTGAAAAAAATATTTGTATGTAAAATATTTTTTTTTGCTCTTGTGAGTAAAGGGTTATTTATCATGCTTTATGTTGATTGTTTTATGCACATAGATAATGCTCATGTTAGGCATAAGGTTTCTACTTTTAATTCGACGTGGTTTGGGGGGGCAATGTCGTTAAACTAAGGAACGCCGGAAGGCGTTCAATGTGTGTAACCCTGAGCAAGCGGAGCGCAGCTTGGGGACAGAACGTACTGGATTGCTTCGTACCTCGCAATGACGGGTTGGTTATTGTCGTCGTCATATACTCGCCCGTCATTGCGAACGTAGTGAAGCAATCCAGAAGAAAAACGCTGACAAAATCGCCTGTACTGGATTGCTTCGTGCCTCGCAATGACGGACTGAAAAACTCTACCGTACTGGATTGCTTCGCGCCTCGCAATGACGGGTTGGTTATTGTCGTCGTCATACACTCGCCCGTTATTGCGAACGTAGTGAAGCAATCCAGAAGAAAAACGCTAACAAAATCGCCTGTACTGGATTGCTTCGTGCCTCGCAATGACGGACTGAAAAACTCTCCCGTACCGGATTGCTTCGTGCCTCGCAATGACGGGTTGGTTATTGTCGTCGTCATACACTCGCCCGTCATTGCGAACGCAGTGAAGCAATCCAGAAGAAAAACGCTAACAAACACCCCCGTATATCTCTCCTTCTCAACTCCGAATGGAGTTAAACTATTTCGTAGTTCTGATAGAGAGGACGTATTTCTACCCCGAGCTGCGCTCCGCTTGCACGGGGTTACCTACATTGAATGCCTTCCGGCATTTCTTAAGTTGATGGCATTGGGCGTTTCCTTACGCTGTTGATTACGCTCTTTCAGCGCTTTTTACGCCTTCCGAGCATAGCTTGGGCTTACATCTATGTTATTGATTTGGGCTTTCTGCTCTTAACTTGATGACATTGGCATCTTCGCTACGCTGAGCGAGAATGGTCTAAAAAAAGCCAGGTAACCTGGCTTTTTTTGGCTATATTTAAGAACAATTAAAAAAACTAACTTAATCTTTTACAAAACGATTAGTGGAAATCGTTTTGTTGTTTTCTACTACGTTTAGCAAATAAGAACCCTGCGCATAATTTTGAATATCTATTGTTGTCTGCGTGCCATTTATAGGATATTCGCCTATTTTTCGTGCCAGATAATCATATACAATCACTGTACCTTTCGTTTCTTTTGCCATTTGAACGGTTATTTGTTCTTTTGAAGGATTGGGGTATACTTGCATGGTGATTTCCGGATATAACATTTCTTTTATACCTACGCTATAATCAAGTTCCAAATCATCCAAATACAAAGCGCTTCCTGCTTGACCTTCACATTCCATTAAACTTTCAAGACCGCCTGATAAATCATACTTTGCGCTGGATGCAAATAGAACTACAATTTTATCCGGCGTCTCGTTTGAAGTGTAGTTAATGGGAACATTAAACTGCGACCAGGTAGATACTGCGCTTGTTATTAACTGTTTCCCGCTGCCTAATATTGTTCCGTTTTTCTCCAACCATATTTCTATTGCCGCAGAATCTCCATCTACAGGTTCATATTTATGCCAACCTTTTATTGCGGCAGGACGGGAAGTAAACGATCTTCCTAATGAAAGATAGGTTTCAATAATATTAAGTGCAATATTTCCCATTACTCCAGGTAAAAAGACTGTTTTTCCTCCAATCATCGGCGAAACCATTAGACTGTCGGAAACGAGTTTCAAAGCATAATTTCCTTCAGAAACATTATTAGAGTCTTTAAACGCAGTTAAAGGGGCGTTTCCACCGACTGCATCCATTGCCACGTGGAGTATATTTAAGGTATTAAAAAAATAATCATCTTTAAAATCCTCGTAATCGCCGAAACCTGGTATTTGTTTGTTTTCCCAGCAATTTTCAAATCCGCCATCCGGAATACTTTCCTGGCAGTACACATTTACATTGATTGCAATAATTGACGCAATCGCTAAAATAAATTTCCTCATGATCATATAATTTAGATTAATATTTTTATTTTGAACTAATTATTTTTTCGGAGAAGAAAGATTCTCCTTCTATAAATTTACACAATAATTGTACCATTGTTATTTGAGTATCCTCCAAAGTCATTGAATGCAATGAATATTCTCCATTAAATAAATTATTTACGATTAATAACAGTTCTAATTATACATATTCAAGACGAAAAAGAATAAGGCGGCAGACGTCATGTTTTGAAATGATGATACTTCTATTAGACATTCCCGCTTTATGTCGTGTCTTCGCTAAGAGGGAATCTTCTAAAAAACAAAAAAGCCAGGAAACCTGGCTTTTTAAAAAAATCTTATATAAAAATTAAAAAACTTCCTTAATTTTTCACAAAACGATTAGTGGAAATTGTTTTGTTGTTTTCTACTACGTTTAGCAAATAAGAACCTTGCGCATAATTTTGAATATCTATCGTTGTCTGCGTTCCGTTTATCGGATATTCGCCTATTTTTCGTGCCAGATAATCATAAACTATTATTGTTCCTTTCGTTTCTTTTGCCATTTGAACGGTTATTTGTTCTTTTGAAGGATTGGGATATATTCGCATGGTGATTTCCGGATATAACATTTCTTTTATCCCTAAGCCACCATAATCAAGTTCCAAATCATCCAAATACAAAGCGCTTCCTACTTGTCCACCACATTGCATTAAGCCCATTAGCCCCCCTGCAAAATTATACTTCGCGCTGGCTGCAAATATAAAAATGACTGTATCCGGCGTGTCGTAGGAAGTATAATTAATGGGAACTCTAAATTGATTCCAAGTGGAAACTTCATTTGTTATTATCTGTTTTCCGCTGCCTAATACTGTTCCGTTTTTCATTAACAAAATTTCTATTGCAGCAGAATCTCCATCTACAGGCTCGTATTTATGCCAACCTTTTATTGCATTAGGACGGGAAGTAAATGCTCTCCCCAATGATAGCGAAACAGGAGGCATACCGACTACAGGTTGAATTGTAGCATTTCCCATTGCTCCGGGTAAAAATATTGTCTGTCCCATAATCGACATATTATCAGAAACGAGTTTTAAAGCATAACTTCCTGCATGAGGATCAGTGGTTTCTTTAAACGCGGTTAAAGGCGCACCCAACAGCGAGTGAAGCAGATTTAAGGAATTGAAAAAATAATCATCTTTAAAATCCTCGTAATCTCCACTACCATCTAATAGTGGTTTGTTTGTCCAACAAGTTTCAAATCCGCCGTCCGGAATATTTTCCGGTTCGGTATAATCAAATTCTACGTCGTCTACATACATAGTACTTCCTATTTGTCCCTGACATTGCATTAAGCCTGTAAGACCTTTTGTAAAATCATAATTAGCGCTGGATGCAAATATAACAATGATTGAATCCGGTGTTTCGTTAGAAGAGTAATAAATGGGAACATTAAACTGCGACCAATTGGAAACTGCGTTTGTTATTACCTGTTTCCCACTGCCTAATACTGTCCCGTTTTTCTTTAATGTTACTTCTATTGCCGCGGAATCTCCATTTGCAGGCGCATATTTGTACCAACCTTTTATTGCGGTAGGACGGGAAGTAAAATCGCTTCCTAATATACAATCTAACGGAGAATAACTAATGAAAAGGGTTGCAGCAACTCCGGGTAAAAAAATAGAAGACCCTCCAAGCGTCATTGATTTAGAAACTAATTCTAAAGAATAAGAGCCATTGTAAACGTCACTTCCATCAAATCGGAAAACCGTAAGAGGCGCATCTCCTTCGTCTCCGGTAAGCTCATGCAATTGATTTAATGTAGTTAATAAATAATTTTCTTTGAAATCCCAATAATCAGCTTTTCCTGGCGTCCTGTTTTCAAACTCTTCCCAACAATTCTCAAACCCTCCATCAGGAAAGGGAGCATTCTGTGCTTTCAAATTCACTGCGACAGCTATAAATGCCGTCAATAAAATAACTTTCTTCATAAAACCATAATTTAGATTAATATTTTTGAACTAACTATTTTTCTTTTTCTTGGGGAAAATCGGTTCCCCTTCCGTAAATTTATACAATAATTGTACCGTTGTTATTCGGGGCGCTTCCGCCGCCATTGGACGCAACGAATATTCTCGGTTAAATAAATTACTTACTATTAATGACAGTTTCACATTCCACATTTCTACACTTGTTCGTAATCCAAATACCCAAGCTCCTTTCTGATGATTCTCTCTATATTCTTCCAATCCATCGAAAGGAAGCGGGGGTTGTGACCTTACAGGTCTGGACGCACTGGAAGAAAGTCTATCCATTGTATAAAAGAAACCATCTACATTCTTCATCAAACTGTAATATTGCGTAGAAGCGCCAAACGTAAAACAATCAAACAAGGTAATATCCAAATCTACTTTAAAAACATGCTCAAGTCTGTATTTCATAATTTGATTTGCCGCATCAGATGAAGTATTGACATAATTATATTCTTTGGAAGGCGTTACTGTAAATACATAACTTGTATCCAATACTTTTGGATGACTAAAGGTATAGGCAAAGTAAAATGAATATTTAAGATAGTTCGTCATTTTCGCTTCTCCGCCTATGGAAAGGTCTATCCCCGTTATTTGTGCAGGTCCTGTATTAAAAAAAGAAAAGCCATATCTATCGAATACATTAGGTTCCTGTTCCGGCGTTAGCCAGGGACCGAGGAAAAATTCCACATAGTTATTATATCGCTGGTAATAACTCGCCACATCAATAAATCCCTGTATGCCTAACAACTTAAACATTTGTTGAACGCCAATCTCTACATTCCAACTTGTTTCTGATTTCAAATTGGGATTGGGATAAAAACCGTATCTTCCTACTCTTGTTGTAATATAGCGTTCTCCAATCGTTGGGAAGCGGTATCCCTGTCCAAAGGAAGCTCTAAAGGAAGTGAATGTTCGTACTATCTGATAATTAACGCCTATTCTGAATACCGGCTTTGCTTCTACATAATTTCCGCTTGCACTGTCTTGCAATAGATTACCGAACTCTTCAAAAATCTGAAAATATTCGTAACGCGCTCCTCCAAGTATCGTCAAATTCTTTTTCTTGAGGAATTTCTTTTCCAATTGAACATAGATTGCTCCATTGGCAGAATATTTGGGACGAAGATTGCCTGTTGTATCGCCTACGCTTGTAAATATATTACCGCTTGTTCTGGAAAACTGCCCTACGCCGCCTACAAACATTTGAAGGTCGCCCGCCTTTTTAAATCGTTTTGCATATTGGTATTCCAAATAATACATTTCAGACTTGCTGTCCTGATTGTTGGTTGCCCAATTATCGCT
>JAISDH010000079.1 GCA_031264975.1 Bacteroidales bacterium | reverse complement strand
TTTGTAAATACCTCATCCATTGAATCCGCCGAAAATTGCCGTTTTAGATTGGCGGGCGTATCAAGGGCGTCAATTCGCCCGTCCACCATAATGGAAACGCGGTTGCAATACTCGGCTTCATCCATATAGTGCGTTGTAACGAAGACGGTTATTTCATCTTCGGCGGCTTTGTAAATCAATTCCCAAAACTGACGGCGGGCGGCAGGGTCAACGCCGCCGGTCGGCTCGTCGAGGAAAACGATTTCGGGGTGATGAATAATGGACACCGAAAACGCCAACTTTTGCTTCCAGCCAAGCGGCAAATCTTTTACCATTGTGTTTTTCTCGCTCGCGAAGCCCAAAGAATCAAGCATTTTGTCGATATTTTCAGGTATTTTGCGGCGCGGAACGCCGTAAATTCCGGCATACAGCCGCATGTTTTCCCAAACTTTCAGGTCTTCGTACAGTGCGAACTTCTGGCTCATATATCCGATATGCCGTTTCACTTCTTCCGACTGTCGCGAAATATCATAACCTGCCACTGTCGCGCTGCCCTGCGTGGGCTGACTCAGTCCGCACAGCATACGCATCGCGGTAGTTTTTCCCGCACCGTTTGCGCCGAGAAAACCGAAAATTTCGCCTTTCCCAACGTCAAACGTTATGTTATTCACAGCGACAAAATCGCCGAAATGCTTGCTTAGATTTTCTACTTTGATTACCATACGTTTACTTTTTGATTTATCATTGTTGTGAAAATTTTGAAAATGTACAGTTCCTAAATTATTCAATCTTCGTCCTTTGATTTGTTCCCAATAGCGAGCGTATTTGCGTGATATTCCTTTGCTATTGCAATGGCGCGTTGCAATTTCTCGCTCAATAATTTTTTATCGGGCAATTGCGTATAATACTGCGCTACTCTAATGTTATTATCATCAAGCATCAGGTATTCAATGTGCTCTGTATTACCTTCCGAACAAAGAATTAACCCTATGGGTGATTCTTCGCCCTCTACTCGCTCATTTTTATTGAGATATCTTAAATACAGCAACATCTGCCCCTCGTGTTCGGGTTTAAACTTGCCCAACTTTAAATCAATGGCTACTAAACGACGTAATCTCCTGTGATAGAACAGTAAATCAATATAGTAATCGGTAGAATCAACCGTTATCCGTTTTTGTCTGTCTAAAAATGCAAAATCGGTACCTAATTCTTTAATAAATGATTGTATTTGAATTAAAATAGCATCTTCCAAGTCCCTTTCGTTATATACATCGGTCAATCCGAGCATATCCAAAAAATAATCGCTACGGAAAACAATGTTTGGCGTGAGTGCATTAGTCCCTTTTATTTTTGAAAGTTCTTGTTTAATAACTTCTTCTGGTTTCTTGCTTAATGCTGTTAATTCGTAAAGTTGATTGTCTATTTTTTCGTTCAATGTTCGAGTATCCCAACGTTCTAATCGACACATTTCCATATAAAACGACCGCTTTAATTCATCATCAATGCTCATCAGCGACCGCAAATGTGTCCAATTTAATTGGGTACTCACTGCGTACCTAATCTCGTCTTCGGAAAAAAGGTACGCACTGCGTACACAATGTTTCAGTTTTTCATATCCCCAACCTTTCCCATATTTTTCTACAAGTGCAACTGCAAGATTTTTAATGACTTGTTTTCCGTATTCGGCTCTTTTATTGTACAAAACATCTTCTTTGATACGCTTGCCTATCTGCCAATGCAATATGCAAGCTTCGGCATTTATTGTCGTAGCCAATCGTTGGCGAGTGTCCTCTATCAGAAAGCAAACGTCTTTATAAAGTTTGTTTTCTATTTGTTGCTCCGGTAAAGTATCTGTTTTTTCGATATTCTTATTCATTTTATATTCTGTTTTTGAACGCATTAACACAAAAACTACGATTGCGAAATTACAAAAATATTTTGAATTTCAGTTTTTCTTTTTTTTTGTTAATTCTCCATCGTCAATTCCATAAAACAATCCTCAATTGTTGGTGCAGCTTCTTTGATTTCCACATTTTTATGCCCAATTTCAGTCAACATTTCTCTCAAATTATTAATTGTTAATTGTTCATTATTAATTGTGAGGTGGTGGAACTCGCCAAAAGTATGACAGGTTTTCACGCTTGCATAGCTACGCAAATCGCTCAAAAGGCGGCTCATATTGTCGGCTTTGGCGGCAAAAACTTTTTGCGGAAATTTGCCTGTTATTCCCTGCGGCGTGTCGATTGACATGATTTTACCTTTTTGCATCAGTGCAATGCGGTCGCAAAGCATCGCCTCGTCCATATAGGGCGTAGAAACGACAATCGTAATTCCCTGACATTTCAGCCCGCGCAGCATCGCCCACAATTCCTTGCGGCTCACGGGGTCAATGCCTGTTGTCGGCTCGTCGAGGAACAGCACGAGCGGGCGGTGTATCAGGGCGCACGAAAGGGCAAGTTTCTGTTTCATGCCGCCCGACAGCTTGCCCGCCATACGATTGCGGAACGGCTCAATCTGACTGTAAATGTCTTTGATTAAATCGTAATTTTCGGCAATCGTAGTATGGAAAAGCGTTGCGAAGAAATCGAGATTTTCTTCGAC
>JAISDH010000074.1 GCA_031264975.1 Bacteroidales bacterium | reverse complement strand
TGCACAGGAAACTGGAGCAACAGCTCTGGGCGCTCGTCAATCATTTGAGTAGTAGAGTTTTCATATCCGAGGCACAATAGCGAGTCGCCGACCAGGGAATAGTAATACCGCGTATTGTGTTCGATGCCCACGATCGCCGTATCTCCCACAGAAAAATAATCCAAAGTATAGCCGTCTGTCACAGAAGTCAGTTGGCTGAAATTCCACACGACATTCTCTCCCGACTGACCAGAGTTTTTGTATTCCACCTGCTGCTTGGTGAGTTCATCGTCCGGACGGGGAACGTTTAAGTCCGATTGCAGGGAATATTGGGCGGAAAGGTTGACCGAAACGGCTGACAAACCAAACAAGAATGCGATTTTAATTGCTTTCATATTATCCTTTTTTCACAAAGGTAGCACGAAATTTTATCAAAACCAAATAAAAATAAATTTCGGTAAAAAAAAATCGGCTATATTTTTTCAACACCAGTGATTTTTTCAATTCTATCATCCGCACAACTGGCGGAATTCCGTATCCGATTCATATTTTACAATGCACTTCCTGCAAAACAAAAGTGTGAAAACAAGAAAAATCAAATGGAGTGTAGTGTTTTCTTCTTAAAATATAGCCGCTTATTTCGCGATACTTCGCCCTGTCGTTGGTCTGAACACCTTGCTCGGAGCAAAATCCCCGTGGATATTTTAAAGGTATCTGCCGTTTTTTTGTTCCGAACAAGGCAGGGATTTTTTGTGGGGGTTGGGGGTTGAGGAGTTGGGAAATGCCTTGCGCCATTAATTTTTATAGTGATAATCATACCGTTGGATGGTTTTTGCGGTGTTGTTTTCGATGAAATAGGTTCGTTTCAGGCGGCCGAAAGCGTCGTACTCGTAATAGGTGGTTATACCGCGGGGGTCGGTGGCGGTTTGCATGCCTATCAAGGGTTTGTAGGTATAAGTTGTAACCATAGCTCCCTGCAAATTAGTGTTGGTTCGCAGATTGTTGAGCAGTGTGGCGTTTGAGGTGGAGAGGGTGTCGGCGTTGGCGATTCCGTCTATTACGGTTTGGCCGCCTAACGCATTCTTTACCTGATCGTAGGTGGCGTTTTGGATTTCGACGATGGGGTATTGGTGGCGGTAGCCCCAAAGATACACGGTTTTGTCGACACTGTCTTTTGAAATATAGAGGGGCTTACCTTTCGAGTCGTAAGTATGGTAGGTCAGGCGAGTTTCGAGGGCGCTTTGCGTTCTAGTTTGTATTTTTATAAATTCGGGGGCGAAGAGGTTGTTGCCCCAGTTTTTGTAATCGGTAACGATCTTTTGTGTAAGTTGATTGTTGATTTTTGTCGACTGTTCCGTTACAGCCGAAAGGATCCCCCTGTTCTTCATTGCTGTATGATTATCTACAGAATATGTGGTGATAACTTCGACAAGTTTGGTTGTACTTTCGTGGGTTTTCACGTGATTTGGTAACCAATTTCCAGTGTTGTAATTGTATTCGTCAATATTGGTTACCCATTTTCCGTCAAATAGCTCAGACGTTGTCTTTTTTGTGAGTTGCCAGCGTTCTGAATAAAGGTCGTAGAATTTAAAGGCGACATAATCGATTAAAGAGATCTCCAATTCAACATCATTCACTCCATCCGGACTGATAAGATTGGTGACCAATTCCGTAGGAGTATTCATGAATTTCAATCCTTTTATGGATGTCGCGTCTAGTTTTTCATATTTAAAAGAATCTTTTTTTATCTCTATATTTTGACCATTATAGCTAATTACGGCTATTGGATTGCCATTATTTAGATTGGGTGTTGCCGGAAAATTTCTAATAAATCTGCTTCCCAAATTTGTTGTATCGTCTATCGCATTGTGGAATGTATATTTAATTTTTCCATTATTTTGACCATTTGCCTCTATAATTTCTTCCACAGAAGAATATCCAACATGAGCGCCCATTGCGGAATTACCGAATGGTCTGAATGGGGAAGAATATCCACCAAGATATAGATCTCTGCCTATATGAAGTGTCGCGCTGACGATGCCTCCATATATATTTCCACTCAATAGCTGACCCTCCTTTGCGTATACGCAATGAAATCGTGGCTCGGTCATCAATAGCCCGCTCGAATTTCCGTTGTCATCTTGGTAGTAATATTTTTTTGTGATGCTTTGATCTGTCGAAAAATTATCTGTTACCTGTTTTACTCTTAGCCCTCCTCCACTGTCAACTTGTTTTAACTCATAATCAATTGCATCCCATATTGATACATAGATGTCGGGTTGCGGTTCATAGCTCTCCGGTATTATTCGGATTCTGTAAGTTCCGGTGGAAGAGAAAGTATGGAGAAATTTATCCGTTTTGGAGGCTCCATCGGACATGCGACCCGATTCACTCATAATATCAAAAAACGTTACCATGGAGTACCCCGATGGTCCTTTTTTCTCTATGCAAACATGACTAGGCATTGTGCATATATGATCTGAAGTAAAGTCGAATCTACTGGTATAACGCAAATAATGCTGAACTTCCAAGAGACAACTCATGCTGCTTCCAGTTATTTCAAAATCATAACCATATTCTTGCTTCGCCCCTTCATCATCAGGTTCATCTTCATCGTAAAAATAGTACGCATTGGCGATGAATTTTGGACTCTTTTGGGAGCAAACAAAAGTATTAGAGAATTCATTCATTTCGTAGTCAAAACTGGTAGTTCCTCCTGTTGGATATTGGATGGATTTTAAAATTCCTCTTTGAATATAATTTATATCTGATCTCCTATCTCTCCCATGAAAAAAACGTGTTTGATCATGACCATAGGCATAATAACTTACCAGGGCAGAAGGAGCAATTTCAAAATTCGGCCCACTGGTGCTTACCCCATTATAATATCCCCAATAGTCGAATTGAAAAGATTCTTTTGAGGGCAAAGGGAGCCTGTCATAAGAAAAAACATAATTCTGAAGAACATTGTTTTCATTCCCGATCGAAAGTGTATCAAGCATCAAACGGCAGCTTGTCGAATTAGAAGAATTTCCCAAATACGAGTGCCTGAAAAACATGCAGTTCAATGTGTTGACGTTATTGTTTATGCTGATTTTGCTTAACTTTCTTGCCTTAGTCGCACTATCGACCGGTTTAATATCGTCACGGGATGTATAATCAAATGTAATTGTTCCATTTTCCAAAACAATTTGCTTCAGTAAAGCTTGGTTAATGGTCGCATAGGATTGAACATAAGTTTCACCTCGGTTACCAGAGATGCTTGCCGGTGGTGTATCGGCAAGCAAATACCACACATCTTCGGAAGTAGAAGTGATGGTTTGAATATTATCAAATTCATACAAAAAAGCCACTTTATTGGCGTAGGGCGATACTATTGAATCTAAATACCAGGCAGTTAGTACCTTGTGTTGTTTGTTTCTAAAAGTAAATTGTGGGTATTGGGCGGAATTTTTCCAGTAATTCGTGGTAAGCTCTGCTGTCCCAAAATAATACTTATATCCATCCACGTCGGTAATAACCCAATAATCATTTTCATTATACGCACTTACATAAGTGTGGCGTTTTATGTCTAACTTATCTTTACCTTTTCTAATTATGGCTTGAGCAACAGACGCATAGTTATCTGTATCTGTTGTTTTTTTGTCAAAAAAAGCGGTGCCTGCATATGAGCCAAAATTATAGGAATACAAATCAGGCTCAGGATCCTTGTCGTTAGCATTATACTGTACTAAATTGGCGATTCGATCGGCAAGTGTTCCAGCCGTTCTGTCTAGATCATTGTTTTCGGTGGCCACCGGAAAATTTGTGTCGTGATAATATCCAAAAGGAGCATTATACGAGAAATCGTCCCAGCCGTGAACTTCTTTTGTTATGCATCCACCCGCATTCAGCACCCATCCAAGTCCCACTGTGCTTGCTTCCTGTGTGACTTTTATGCCAGATGAATGATAGGAGATTGATATTGGAATTTTTTTACCGCCAAGATCTATTTCATAAATCGGGATAGAAATGTTTGGCACGCCCGTATAATGCCCGACCGGTATAGATCCGTAAATTCCTAACGAAGCCGCGTTGGGCGACACAGGTACAATTTTAGGCATATTGGCTTCTGTTGATGCGGACGCAGTGCGTAATAATGCAGTCGAATCCGAAAGGCTGTTGTTTAATATGTTTTGTCCCCTTGCTGCACCTATGATGCACGCTAGCAATACTATTGGTAATACCTTTTTCATGATTTTATTTTTTTACTTTTACGATATAATATAAAAACGAATCCTTATCTGTCGCAAAATATTTATTGTTTTTTTCATTCTTCATTTATGTTTTTTACTTTTTGCCACTATCAAAATAAGCAAGCAAATCATTATTAATACCGATACTATATTCGGGATATCGTAAATCCATAGATATTCGTTCGGATATATAATATCTTCCCTTTGAGATAACGCATTGATCCCCTCGGTAATTACTTGAATATATATCCCGAACAATAATAATAGAATAAAAACGAAGGTATATCTTATTCGTTTTATTTTTCCGAACATGATAAGGGGCAAGCTAATACATGAACAATAAACAATGATTTCAGTAAAGAGCACTGCTATGTCTGATGACCTGTAATGCATTGCCACATATATCTTTGAGATAATAACATACAAACAAAATATAACTAAAAAAAATCGCAATACTCTATTCAACATTTTGTTTATTTTTAATGATACGTTACTATTATATCGGGATTTTGCTGAAGCCATGTATTTATCTGATTCATGACATCTTGTCCAACATATCTATTTTGATAATCCATCATACTTCCCAAATTGTTCCAAAAAGTCGATCCAGAATCAATCGGGTCTCTATGTCGATATAAAATCTCTTTTTTTGATTTTTCTCTTATTTTGAGATTTGAATTTTTGATCCCCCCCGCTGAATTACGGCCTAACAAACGTAGTACTGGATCATTTGTTGTTTGATAGTCAATAATAAATGGGGAATTGTTTTCTTGAGTTTTGACATCTTTTGATTGATATGTATTTATGAAAACAGACGACTCGACGACCCATCCTTGCTCTTCTAAATATTGTTGTACTCCGGTTGAAAATGCACCACCCATACTATGAGAAACAAACTTAAATGTTTCTCCTTCGTTCATTCCATCAATCAATGATTTGTAATTTTCTTTTGCGTAGTTATACCCTTTTGAATGTCTCCCCGAAGCCGTTGAGAGTATGTCGTGTTTCGCATCGGTAAAATAGGGCGTAGTGTTATCGTGAAAGTACTTTTGAGATCCTTGCACAAATGCATTATTCCAATATGTAGAGCCACCGTTTGGAGAACCAAATCCCAAATAACCATTAACGAAAATCACTTTTTGCCCGCCTATATCTACTGCATTTACCGGATTATTCAAACAATACGCATACGGCGACACCGAATAATATTTTTCCGCCAGCGGATCCATCGTCTCAAACCGCATAATTGCCGGATACATCCTTCGCATCCCATAATCATACGTATCATAGCCGTGCATTTCTACAAATTCCTTACCATTGAACTTGTATGGCTGCTGTGTGGCAGACAATCCCTCATTCCAAGGTAAACCACTCGCGTAATACTGTGTACGCTGGGCCGTAGAAGCAGGTTTTGCATTATTTCCTAGCATATATGGTGCGCGCCAAACCTCCCGATTATTGCCCAGATGGTCGCGGCGATAGTATGAATACCATGGGCCATAACTACTCAAACTACGCTCACTGTACCCTTCCAGATTATGCAATCGTAGCATATCCATCCAATCTACATTCGTAGATGTATCGGGGTCTCTATGCAACTGGTATTCGCAATTATCAACGTAGATTATTCCTGTTTCATCGATTACATCCGTAGTGAATGTCCATTGCCGTGTTTGCCCTATCGGCACAACCACCGGCGTTACAAGCGTAAAATATCGGGTCACCAACTTCCGGCCATCGGCAGCATACAAATTAATTATCTGATTGCCATTGCCAAATTGGATGGTATCGGGTAAATTCAATAAATTGTAGCGGATGGTCGAAATATTCCGGTCGTCATCCGAAATCATATTTCCGTTGGCATCATACGTAAATTCGGTTTCTCCCTGCCAATGATCAGTAGGATGCATACTGTGATATTCTTTTACGCTGTATTGATTTTGATTGCCGTAGTCATCCCATACGTTGGTAAGCTGGTTGCCATTATAGTTCATGGTAAGCAAATCAAAACTGTTACCTTCACTGCCAAAGCGAAGCAAATTCATGATGTTTCCTTGTTTGTTATACGAGAGATACTCACTGTAACGGTCACCCATGCTGGTATGCGTGGTTAATGCCAAGGTCAATCGATTCAAGGCATCATAAGAGTATCGATAACCGCGGAGCTGGTTATTATATGTCCATGTAGTGGCAGCAATATTGCCATTGTAACAGGACGTTGCTCCGGCAGGCAAGTTTTCGTGATAATAAAGGTTCTCCTCAAAGTCACCACTCTTGATTTGGGTGATTTGGTTACGAATATTATGGGCAAATTCCTCTGTATCTTCCTCGTTGTGCCGCAGTTTTTTCTTCAACCGGCCCAATTCATCGTATTCGTAGGCAGCAAGGATTACGGCGGGTTTGTTGTTAATTTTGTAGCTAATCGACTGAGGCCGATCGGCGTGATCGTAAGTATATTCATATAATTCGGCGAAGGAAAAGCTTGTAATGGTCGTAACATTCTGCTGTTTCAGAGTTTTCTGAAGATTGCCGGTAAAAGTATAGTCACTGTATTCGTGAATATAGCCGCCCCAATGATTGGTTTTGTGCGTTTGGACGACTTGTCCCTTGAAATCATAATAAATAGACGTCATCAAATAATCACCGGAACCATCCAACATATAAACACGAGAGCCAGTCTGCAATCCCTTTGCGCTGGAAAATGGCATGCCGTAATCATTATTGACTTGGCTTGTAAGGTTGTTTTTCACTGTTGTTGATAACAGATTCAAAAAACTGTATTCATCGTAATAGTTCACCAGAAGTGGGGTGATCTGATTCGAAAAATGAGTACAACTATAACCCGTGGAAGCAAAACCCCCACTACCAACATAGCTTTCCGTTATCACCAAATCATGAATGGAATTGCGCAGCGCCTGACAAGAATCGGTGTTGGACATCGTACCCGTATAAAGTAAACGGCCCAACGCATCATATTTGTTTACAACACACTGGCTTTTTGCCCGCTGCACACCGTCTTGCGATGCGATCAACCGGTCGGCTTTGTCATACACCA
>JAISDH010000045.1 GCA_031264975.1 Bacteroidales bacterium | reverse complement strand
TCCGTCATGCTCATAATCTTCTTAAAGGCGGCAAGCAATGTATCCGTCATATTATGCGCCAGCCCCCAGGCAAAAAACAGCGACGTCAGCAAGACGAACGGTAAAAGAAATTCTTTCGGTACTAATGGTTTCTTATCAGTCTTAGAAGGTACATTTGTTTTCATGATACATTATGTTTATGTTTTTCATTGCTCTGATCAGCATCCTCGCAAAGATAACAATTTTTTTTAGATAACATAATGCGGCGGAAAAACCAAAGTTCCTCACATAAAAAGCGTATAAAGGATACCTTTCCATGTGAGGAACTTTGGTTGTATTTTAATGATTTACAATAATTTTATGTACTTCCGGTTTGTCGGCTATCCCGTCATGGACGTGCAGAATATAGAAACCGTTTTTCAAACCGGAAACGTCGAACATTACGTCTTCGCCCGTAGAAGTGGCCTGACGATGCAGGGTGCCGGAATGTCTTGAACCCAATAGATGGCCAAATTCATGGGTGACAACTTTAACAGTACGGCTGTATACTAGAGTTTCAGGATAATATTGATTTACGAATGAAACTGCCAATTTATTGGCTGTGTTTGAATTGCATACTCCCCCTATTTCCGCAGCTATTCCCTGAGGAACGCCTTTAAATGTCAACAACATTCCTAAATCGCAGCTGATAGATGTTCTCGTATTTTGAAACTGGGATAATAAAGTTTCAGCCGATGTCCCGGTATAGGGATCGGCCGTTGTCCAAATATGAAGTTGATAAAGCATAGCTGTAATATTTTCCTTATAATAAAGTGTTCTCACCTGGTTCATCAATCCCGATACATAGGTTTCTACAGCGGTCGTACTTCCCTCAAAGTGCTGATAAATATCATGCTCGGTTTCAATATATAACCGTACATATTTCCCGGGATTATCGGGGAAATATAGCGGCTCTTCCTCCGCGTTAGCCGAAACAACTTTGGGTGCGGAAAACTCCTGTAGCAATATTTCCGGGTCATACATGGAATCACCGTCCCAATCTTCAGGATAGTCGGAAGTACCACAATCGAAATGACGTTTCCCTTTTAAGTTGCTTTCCAGGAAGACAAGATGTTTACCGGATGCATTTTCTTTCGAGATATTATAGTTTCCTTCGTCTGTTGCAACGAAACCCATAATCTCATCTTCATAGAATGTCAGGGCAACCACACTGCCCGGTTGTCCCTTTACCGTTCCCTGATAGTGCTTTATCTCGCTGTTGGCGGGATACCTTTGTCCGTCCGATGTGACTACTTCGTAAGAAGATGGCGCTTCCAGTAATTCCAATTCAACATTTTTATTCTTCAGAGGCAGTTTAAAAGCTAAGGCATTACCCAGTTTTTGTCCTTTGGAAGGAGTGTACTGAATAGAACTTACTTCATTTCCATTCAGAAACTGTTTCAGAATATCTTTGTTTCCAATGTCTGACTTTACTAATGATGCGGAAATATCCTGAAAGGCGATATTCGACTGCTTTGCTTTCTGCACATCGTAAAACAGTAAATTTTCTTGTGCTGCCATAGGATAACATAGTAACACTGACAGCAAAATGATATGATAAATATACTTTTTCATAAATCATTTATTTTAAATTTGGTTTAAATTCAATTGATTTTGTGGAATATTTTCTCCATTTCTCCGCGGGCTCGAGTTTTTTCTTCTCCATCTACATCCCGGTATTTGACAAAAAATGTAGTCAGCCATGATTGGACAACTTGGCAATAATACTCGTTTTCGCCTATTATCAGATTAGGAGGCGTATTCAATGGCGGATCACAAAGAGGGCAAAACGGATCAGAATAGTATTCGTATTTAAACGTACCACTTGGTATTTCCTTCAGGTCGCTTACAATCGTTACCGTGCTGTCTGCATGAAAGGCGTAAATGACAGAATTGCAAGACCGGTCTTCCGCATCTCCTGTGCTGATATCCAGCAACAGTTTCCAAACCCCGACAATGTTATAGGTTGACCCTATACCGGAATCCTCTTCATTTGCTGAGATTTTTGCATTTTCGCATTTCAGATGGTTGAGCTGTGACGAATACCTTGCTGCATAACTCCATCCGGATATTTCCCATTTCTCTTTCTCACACCCGGAGAAAAAGAAAAACAGGGCCATCAAAGAGAGTATTTTCAATAGCATTTTTATACTAAGACATGTTTTTGTTTTCATAGTTTGACAAATTTATGAATAAATAAAAGGTTCGCGACGCCCTCTCGCATGCAGTCCGGCGGGTTATTCACCCTTTTTTACCTCCTTCTTTTATGCTGCCTGTTTTTATTTCCGCGGTTAATTTGTATATCAACTTTTTTATAAAACATTTATTTAAAGCTTTGGTTTAAATTCATTTGATTTTGTGGAATATTTTCTCCATTTCTCCGCGGTTTCGAATTCCTAATCTTCATCCATCGATGGCTTACTCGCTTTTCACTACTTCCGCAGGATTACTGTTTGCCGCTCTCAACACCGTAGCGTCGATAGCGGGAAGTGATTTTGAGATAGTGTGTTATCATGGTTGTTTCAATTACCGTCTTACTATATAGAGGCTGAATTAACTACAAATTCCATAAAAGGAGAGTGAAAAGTTGGTTTTTTTTTCTCACTTTTGCAGGCTGAAATGAGAATAGAGTTTTTTAAATTGACAATCAAAAAAAATTAAGAATGGCCAGACCTTTTAAACAGGGCTTGTCTTATTTTCCGCTCGATACCAATATTTTTGATAATCGGAAGATACTCAGGCTTATTGACAAGTACGGATCCGATGGTACAGTGGTGTACTTTTTCGTTTTGTGTGAGATTTATGCATCGGAAGGATATTTTGTCCCCTTCA
Source organism: Bacteroidales bacterium (assembly GCA_031264975.1). GTDB lineage: Bacteria > Bacteroidota > Bacteroidia > Bacteroidales > WCHB1-69 > JAIROC01. The sequence goes on along the minus strand of JAISDH010000045.1, from coordinate 986 downwards.
GCGAGAACCTTTGCTTTGATATTAGTTTTACGTTCCGTATAGACGAAACGCGCATAAAAAAGATCATTGCTTATTGTGTGGAAATTCATTTGTTCGACAACAAAATCCTGAAAAAACATCGGGCGCTTTCTTCTGTAAGTATCCAGGAACGATATCTGGAGGTGGTTAAACGACTGAAAAGGAAGAGCAATGCGGAAATATTGAATTTTAAAACAACGTCTGGAATACCAGGAATTATTCCGGAGGAAACCTCGGTTAATCCGGAATTAACCCCACAAAGGGAAAAGGAAAAGGAAAGGAAAGGGAAAGAAAATAAAATTAAAGAAAATCAAAAAGAAAAAAAATAAAAAAAGAAAAAGATGGATGGATTTGAATTTTGAATGGGAATTATACCCCGAGGTATAACAACTGAAAAAAAAATCGTCACAATGTCTTCAGTAAACTATTACGATGTCTTTAATAAACCATTGTGATGTTGTCAACAAAGCATCGTAATGGTTTACTGAAGACATTGTAATGATTTTTTTATGAAATTATCCAGGTATTTACTTGCATATCGGACGAAAATGTTGTTTCTTTGCATCCGCTTTACGTAATCTCTGTCGGGATAAGGTAGCCCGTTATATTGCGTTTCGTTTTTAAATAATTATAAAAAGCTATAACACAATGGATTTAATTAAAATTGCAGAAGAAGCGTTTGCTACCAAAAAGGAACTTCCTTCGTTCAGAAGTGGCGATACGATTACGGTGGCTTACCGTATCAAAGAAGGTAACAAAGAGCGTATCCAGCAGTATAGAGGTGTAGTGATCCGTATCTGCGGGCATGGCGACAAAAAGCGCTTTACCGTACGGAAAATGTCGGAAAACGTAGGTGTAGAAAGGATTTTCCCGATAGAATCACCCTTTATCGAAAGTATCACGATCAACAAATATGGTAAAGTTCGCAGAGCTAAATTGTATTATTTGCGGGCGCTTACCGGTAAAAA
>JAISDH010000020.1 GCA_031264975.1 Bacteroidales bacterium | reverse complement strand
AACAAATACTCCGGAAGAAGAAAAAGAAGAAGAAAAAGAGGCTTGAGAAGGAAATTTGTTTAGAAGCTGGAAAAGAACAGTTTGTGAGTCAAGAAAAACTGGTACATGTACGCATATTGTGTGCAAAGGGATGATTGTGCGCATAAGACAGTAACAAAATGTAGATAGATATAACACTAAAAATAAACAGATATGAACTCAAAAGTAAAAAAACGAGGAATGAGAAAAAGATTTTTTTTATTCATTGCGCCGGTTTTGTTAGCAGTAATGCTAACTTTCATTCAATGTGGCAACAAAAGATGTGAAGATGCGATATGTACAGATGCATTCGAGAGTATTTCGTTAGACTTGAAATACCCTGATGGACAGCCTGTATTGCTTGACAGTAGCATGGTCTTTTGGAAAAGCAAAAATCTTTTTTTAGACCCAAACGCTGCTTTTGGAAATGAACCGCGAATATATGGAAGTTATATTATTGTAACTGATGCCATGCAAAAAGACCTTAAAGGAAAAAAGGAAATAATGCACTTTACAGGCTATTTGAATGGAGAAATTGTTCTTGAACGCGACGTACTTGTAGGCGCTAATTGTTGTCATGTCGACTATCTCGGCAAAGAGTCTTTGATTTATACAATTTCAGGTATTCCCGATGATGTGCGAGAAAACAGATTTTGTGAATTGGTTAATACCAAACATATCAGAAAGATAACACCTTCCTATAATGCTTTTGTCAGTAGAATAGATAAAAATGTACCCTATGAAGATAGATTGCAAATGGTAGTTGATTGGCTTTTGTCGCACAAGTGCATAATAGATGCACGTATTGATTGTATTCTATGTCTATCTATTTATCAAGGAGATTCGGATAAGAGTAGAATTGCATTTTCGTTTATTGAAAATGGAAAAACTGTAAATATGATTATGCTCGTAACAGGTGATGACGCATATTTTGCAGGTGTTTTCGTGCAATAAATAACGTCGGCAATTAACAGAGGCAGTTTTTCATTAGTCGTGGCGTCTGTTCGCGGATGGTTTTGTGGAAATTTGCATGTACATTGTCCGTGTAATTTGATTGTAAATAATTATTGAAAAATAAAAACTGAGGTTATGAAAGTAATGATTAAGTATAAGAATATTCTGTTTTTGTTTTTGGCAGCGACTTTAGCGTTTTTTACAATTGCCTGTATCTCTTGTAAAAAACCGGAGCCGGAACCTGAAACAAACTATCGTGATAAATATGTTGGCGCTTGGAATTTTACAACCATTGATTATATATATTATGTTAGGGATATATATGATACCAATTCTCTGGTTATCATACATGACACCACAAATTTTATCGGAACAATTGAAAAATATGAAACAGACAGATTAAAAATTGTCTTTAAACCCAATGCTACCGAACCGGATATGTCGGATAGGAATATCGTTTATTTTCCAGCAGGTGTTAACGGCTTAATATATCCTGTTGTTGACGAAACAGATACTCTTCGTTATCCCAATTTTAATGGAGGCAATGGTAATAATTTTACCGGTTCTTTTTCCGGTAACGAAATTAAAATAAGATATGGCGGTCGCGGTCCGCTTGGTATGGCTGCAAGCGAAAATCATACAATACAAGGAATAAAAATCAACAAAAGATAAAAAATGATGTATTTCTTTCTTCTCTGCTCGCCTTTTAAATTATTATGTTTCAGAATCGAACACTATGCAAACACAAAGATTTGATATAATCAGGATGAGTTGCTCCGCATGTGCGGCACATATCGAAACAAGCGTCAAAAAATTGGAAGGAGTTCAATCGGTAAACGTAAATTTACTGACGAAAACCATGTCCGTTACTTTTGAGGAAAATACAGTTACAGAAAAAATCATCATAGCAACCGTAACAAAAGCAGGTTATACGGCTATTCTACACAATCCTCCCAAAGAAACCAAGAATACGTTAACTGATTCTTCACAACAAGAGCAAAATGATTTGAAAAAACGTTGGTGGATTTCATTGGCTTTTTTAATTCCTTTGTTCTATCTGTCGATGGGGGAGATGATTGGGTTGCCGGTTATTTCGATTTTTAAAGGAGATGAAAATGCAGTGATTTTTACTTTTGCGCAGTTTTTACTGGTTTTACCTGTTGTATATGTCAACAGAACGTATTATACGAATGGATTTAAAGCCTTGTTGAATGCCAATCCAAATATGAATTCGCTTATTGCGGTGGGGTCGTTTGCGGCAATTGCATACGGGGTCTTTGCATTGTTTCGTATCGGATATGCTTTGGGACACGAAGAGACGTCGGTTGTTCATACGTTTACGCATAATCTTTATTTTGAGTCTGCGGCAACCATCCTCACGCTGGTAACATTGGGAAAATATCTGGAGGCAAAATCCAAAAATAAAACTTCTCAATCTATTACCAAGCTAATAACATTATCTCCAAAAACGGCTACCGTTTCCCGAGAGGGACAGGAATATGAGGTTGAAATTGACAACGTACAATATGGGGACATTGTCATAGTAAAGTCCGGTCAGCGGATTCCGGTTGACGGGACAATAGAATATGGACATTCTTCCATAGATGAATCTGTTTTGACGGGGGAAAGCATTCCTGTGTTTCGTCAAAAGGGAGATGCGGTTTTGTCTGGGAGTATTAATCTGTCGGGATATTTTAAAATGCGGGCAACCAAAGTGGGAAATGATACAACCCTGTCCCAAATTATTGCACTCGTGGAAGAAGCCTCCGCATCCAAAGCGCCCGTTTCCAAATTGGCGGACAGGATTAGTCGTGTTTTTGTTCCCATTGTTATTCTTATTGCTGTTATTTCTACTATAATATGGTTATTGGCAGGTTATTCTTTTGATTTTGCGCTTTCTGTTGGGATTTCTGTTTTGGTTATTTCCTGTCCTTGCGCATTGGGTTTGGCAACGCCTGTCGCCATAATGGCAGGAACAGGAAAGAGTTTCCAATATGGGATACTTGTCAAATCGGCTGAAGCGCTGGAAATGGCTCATAAAATTGATACCGTCGTAGTGGACAAAACCGGTACCCTTACAGAAGGAAAACCGGAAATTACAGATATTATTTGCGATAATACCCTATCTGAAAATCAATTGTTGGAAATTGCCCTTGCGCTGGAAAATCAATCCGAACATCCGTTGGCAAACGCTATCCTGAAAAAAGCCCAACAAATGCAGTTGCAAACAATAGAAGCAGACCATTTTCAAACAATACCCGGAATGGGAGTACAGGCTCAAATAAATACAAAGACTTATTATGCAGGAAACATCGGTTTGATGAAGCAACTGCATATTGCGACCGATGAATGGGAAATAAAGACAAATCATTTGGCTCAAGAAGGGAAGACGCCTTTATTCATTGCCGATGAAAATTGTGTTTTGGGAATTATTGCCGTGGCGGATGTTCTAAAACCGGACAGTAAAAAAGCGGTCAAGCAAATGAAAGAAATAGGCATGAAAACAGTAATGCTTACCGGAGACCATTATAAAACAGCGCTTGCCATTCAATCACAATTGGACGTATCGACGGTAATTGCGGAGGTACTTCCTCAAGATAAAGATAAGGAGATAATTAAATTACAAACGGAAAAGCACATAGTCGCCATGATAGGAGACGGAATAAATGACGCTCCGGCATTAACGAGGGCTCATCTGGGAATTGCCCTTGGCGCCGGAACCGACATTGCCATTGAATCTGCGGATGTAGTCTTGATGCGAAACAGTTTACTGGACGCTGTTATATTCTTTCGTTTGGCGAAAATGGTCATGCGGATTATCAAACAGAATCTGTTTTGGGCATTCTTTTATAATATCATGGGAATTCCTTTAGCAGCAGGCGTATTTTATGTTTTG
>JAISDH010000117.1 GCA_031264975.1 Bacteroidales bacterium | reverse complement strand
GATAAAAAACCAATACATAAATAAATGAAGATATTCCGTTTCAAGAGAAATTTTACCATGTCTTTAATGAACAACTATTGAATAAACTTTACCGAAAGCAAGACCGATTCCAATTGACGAAGTAAATCACGTTTGTCGTCGGAAGGAGCATACAAAAATCCGTCCACTGTAACAATACGATTATTTTTAGCATCCAATATACTCATATCTACAAAAGGACCTCCCATAAAATCTTTTACCATTTTCCACAATCCGACTGTACGAACAGTATACCCTTCCGAAAATTCAGCGTATGCTGAAATGGTAGGAATATACTGTTCGTCAACAACTACATAAGAACCATCCATGGGTCCAAAAACATATTTTTGGGTATTTGTATTTCGATAGCTTACAATATGTTCATTTTTTAATTGGTTTGTATCCCTGTAATCTTGCGCAAAAATGAGTATGTTTTGAGTCCATTCTTTTGTGTCTTTACGCAACCAAACAAAACTACTGTCTTTTACGGCAAAAATAAATCCTTCCGGTATTACGATAGATATATTAAACAATTTCTCTATTTCCGAACTCAAATAGAAATTCTGCTTGCTTCGTTGTGCGCGTTGAAACCGCTTCATTTCGGAAGTAAGCAAGTAATTTATAATTTCTTTCTGATATTTGGAAAACGTTTCCATTGCTTGCTGTTCATTTTTTGCCTTCACTTGTATCAGCAGTTGTGGTCGCGCCCAGGTATTGTGATTGACGGCAATCTTTGTTTGTTCAATAGTTGTATCTATTGTAAAAAAGATAATATTCCTCTGTTTCTTATAAGCTTCCACAAACCGGTTTTCCGAAATATGAGAAAGCGTAAACATAGGTTCTTCCTGAGGTAATCCCAAAACCGGTTGCATTAAAAGAGTGTGTATGCTGTCTCCAAGAGAACCTTTCCATTGTTTATCACTACAAACAACCAAAACCTCCCCTGAACGCCCGGAAGACGAAACAAAACCATCCCCTTGCGACCCCATACCGTCGCACCCTGAAAACAAGGTAAACGAAATCACAATAACAAATAAAAAAAACAACTTTTTCATCCTTCGTAAAAAATCTATAATTTGAATACAACGAAAAATATCTTTCTATATTCTAATCACGTTTTTCATCTTTTACTTTGTTTTTACCGGGATAAATTAGCGGGTTTACATTTACCGTCAGAATAGGAATAGGAGACCGATTTACTATTCTTTCGCTAAAGGGAGCCAAAATAAATACATTTTCCCCTGCAAGTTCTACTTCCTTCATGATAATAATCAAATTAATTTCATGTTCCTTTGCATACTTCAAAACCGTATCTATTTTTGTATCCTTATTGTTTTCAATAAATGTTGTTTTATGTCTGATATTCTTTCCTACAAAATAGTTTTCGGTTTTCTTGACATATTTTTCAATTGTTCGACGAATGTCCGGAAATTGCGGAGGATACAAACCCACCACATGCACTCTGGCAAAGAATTGTTTTGCTATATTTGCCGCCGGTCTTAGCTTCTGCAGGGTTTCCATTGTATCATCAATGACAACTAAAATCTCTGTAAAATTTTTTGGTACGCGTGCGCCATAACGAACGGTCAATACCGGACATGACGAACCGCTAATTACTCTGAAAGCGGAACTTCCAATAAAAATTTCTTTAAATCCGCTACAGCCGTGAGTTCCTAAAATAATCAAAGCGTTTCCTTGCTCTTTTGCTTCTGTATTAATCTCTTTGGAAACCTTCCCCGTACGGATTTTGTATTTAATAATATTTTGGGGCAGCGCTTTTTTACAATCTGCCGCCAACTTTTTTAACTTTGTTTCGACGAATGAATAAAGCTCCGTCTTCTCAAGTTTATCTGCGCCTATTATAATTTTGGCGTCAAAAGTAATAACAAAAAGAAGCGTCAATTTTGACTTAAACTTCTCCGCGATAAAAATAGCATTCTTCATCGCATTCAATGAACCTTCTGAAAAATCAATTCCTACAATTATGTTCTTCATGACAATTTTATTTTAAGGATTAGTACTAATTATAATTAAATTATTTTATTCTGTTTTATATTGCTACATCTGCTTTTATATGAGGATGCGCCTCATATTTTAATAATTGAAAATCGCTATAATCAAAATCAAAAATCGAAGTAATGTCCGGATTTAATTTCATTTCGGGTAAAGAAAAAGGCGTTCGTTCCATTTGTAATTTAGCTTGTTCTATATGATTGGAATATAGATGTAAATCCCCAAAAGTATGAATAAAATCCTTTGCTTTTAAACCTGTTACCTGTGCAATCATCATGGTCAACAATGAATAAGATGCAATATTAAAAGGAACCCCCAAAAAAGCATCCGCACTTCTTTGATACAAATGACATGAAAGCTCTCCGTTATATACATAAAATTGAAATAAAACATGACACGGCGCTAACCTCATCTTATCCAAATCTCCTGCATTCCACGAAGAAACAAGTATTCGTCGTGAATCGGGATTGTTTTTAATATTGTTTATTGCTTCCTGTAACTGGTCTATCGTTTTTCCGTCATTCGAGAGCCAATTCCGCCATTGACGTCCGTAAATGGGTCCCAAATCCCCATTTTCATCCGCCCATTCATTCCATATATTTACGTTATGCTCATTCAAATAGCGAATATTCGTATCTCCTTTAATAAACCATAATAACTCATATATTATTGACTTTAAATGAAGTTTTTTCGTTGTAAGTAAAGGAAAACCTTCCTGTAAATTTATCCGCAATTGATAACCAAAGGTACTGTATACCCCAATACCTGTACGGTCATCCTTATAATGACCATTATCTATAATATACTGTAACAAATTTATATATTGTATCATCGCACATCTCCTATTTTCATTTCTTCGTGGCAAAGATACTCATTTTTCTTTAGCTTTTTCTTTTTTTTTGAAAAAAAATCAACTGCATAAATTTTGGAAAGATTTCAGCATACTTTTTTTTAATATCCATAAAAGACAAAATGCATTATTATACTGTTTGTTAGTTGAATAATAAATAAATATAAGAACGATGATATTTTCTTTATGCAAGTCTTTGTGTATACTTCATGATTTTATTTTTTCATCATCAAGAACACAAAGACTTACACAAGGAATAGCAAGATTGATTTGGAAAATTTCTCAATTCAGCCTCAAACAACGAATTGACTAAAGACCGGACTTATTTAAGAATCAATTTACAACGAAATCCAAGATTTGCATTGGCGTCCGAATAATTTTCAAAACGCAATCCATTTGCCCCTGCTTCAAGAACTACTTTTTTATTTACCGTCAATTCTCTTACATTATCTGCAACGTTCATTATCTCCTTTACTTTTAAATCTATTGGAGCAATTGACTTTACAGATGTTTTTGCTGTTTGCAAATCATACGCATTTTGTAAATCACTTTCTGTCGGCAACGAATACATATAGATTGTCGTATTTGATTTTTTCTTGTTCCGATTTTCATAGTCCGTACGCCAGCCACAATATGAACGCGCTTGTTCATAAGTAATACCAACTATTGGATAATTCTGAAAATTAGGATTGGTCAAATAATCTTCCACCTTATACGCCTGACGACAAATATCATCGTTGGGAAAAGAACCCCGATACGCTAAAGAATTTTCTCCGTCTATTCCTTTAATATAATCTAAAAAGACATTCCAATCCCCAATGGTGACCTCATGAATATCTATATAAGAATTAGACGCTTTGTCGAGCGCTACAACATTAGCCGGAATTTTTCCGTCTGCAAAAATTTGGCTCATAAACGCCAAACTAACACCTAAAAATACAATAACTTTTTTCATTTCTATCTGATTTTATTAATTTTTACTTATAATAACTATGTTTATTTTATTTTTCTACTACTCTACTAATTGGACAAAATCCAAGACTTTCTACCTCTTTTTATCTGAACAAAAATATGTCTTACATATAGATGATACATTTCATCGTCAAAACGTTGCCTGGACATGTAAAAAAAAGCGCCTTTTTTTTGTACGATGCTTATTTTCAACAAGAAATATTTTTACTTTTTTGTGTCGAAATGTCTCTGAAATTGGTATCATAAAAAGCTGTTTTGAATTTCATCTCTGTCCGTTTTTTCTGTAAAACGATATTTAATTTTTTGCCTTTATCGCTCCTCTTATTTTTAGTTTTTTGCTTTGTCTTACAGTAAAAGAAAGCATCCAATAAGAGAAAACAAATTTCATAATTTCTAATGTAACGCCCAACGCATACAATTATTTTGAAATGGAAATTATACTCTGCAATTTTTTTTCACTACTGATTGAACAATTTGAAAAAAGTTCGATTCAGAGAGAAAAAGGGGAAGGAAAGACGGCAACAAGCAACAGGCAGCAGGCAAGCAAGCAACGAGAAAGAAAGCGGCAAGAAGAAAGAGAGAAGAGATGAAAAGAAAAACAGTGGATGTATAAACAAGTGAAAAAGAAAAAGACAGAATCAGCCTGAAAGGTTGAAATCAATAGCACAGCGCAACGCGCTGTGTATGATGAAACATATAAAAACCAAGCCCCAATCGGGGCGTAATCAATCATCTTCTTAGTCCAACACCAGCTATGTAAATAAACGATAGAATAAATAAACAGTTCTCTCTTTACTTTCCCCTTACAAATGGGGAAAAAGCATCCGCTTTTACAATTAAGCGAACAGAAACGAAAATAAATTTTCGTTTCTGTTCGCTTGGTTGTAATGACAGTCGCATGCCTTTATATCACACTATCAAGATTTTTATTTTTTATCTTTTCAATAAGGATATCGCATGCTTCGTCGATAAGTTGAAAAGCGTGTTCATAGTCTTTTTCAGTTCCGCCCCATGGGTCGGGAACATGTTGATTTTTGCCGGGATAAACCAGATTGCGAAGGTAATCTACCTTATTCATATCTTCGTCGTTTCTTGAGATTTGTTTCACGCATTGATAATTATAACTATCCATGACATATATTTTATCAAAGGTATCAAAATCCTCTTCTGAAAGCAATCTTTGTCGTTGATGTTCTATATCAATTCCATGTTTTTTTGCGGTTTTCGCTGCCATGTAATAAGGTGGTTCTTCCAAATGGAAGGCTTCAAATCCGCAGGAATCAACGCTGACAAAATTGTCGAGATGATTATCCTTTAGTTTCTTTTGCAGTATTCCTTCTGCCATGGGAGACCTGCAAATATTTCCCGTGCATATCATTAAAATTCTCATAAGGGTTCTATTTTTGATGGAAAGGTTATTGTAAATTCCAAATTTAAAAATTCTGTTCGTAGTATTTTGGCAAATGGAGCGTATCTTGCCGATATCTCCAAATAACCGTTATGCCCGAACAATAGTATTAACCGTTCATCGGAATTATTATTATATTCTCTGGATATTTTGCGCCTTTTTTTTGTCCCTGTTTGGGTGCAATAAAAGTCGAAAGTTGTTCGTCCTTCGGCAATTTCGTCAAAAAAATCTTTGTCGAGATTGGTAATAATGTTTCCGTAGCTGTCTATATATTGACTGTGAAAAACGATTTTATTCTTTTGGTCTCCAGAGATAAATGCCGATGGGATTCTTAACAATTCGACGAACTGTAAATCATATTTTTCTCCTATTGAATTTAATGCCTCTCCTTTAGCCAGACTTGTAGCGGCTTTTATCCAATAAGAAATTGCTTTAAAAGAATAAAAATGTTCATACGTTTTACAGGGAGATATTTTTACTATTTCTGTGATTGCGCCAACATCACAGAGCAGAGAGACAATCCCATTGTTTTCGCACAGGAAATAATGTTCGTCATAACAAAATGCAAGATAATGTGTAAAATACAAACAATCTTCCGATTGTTCGGTTTTCAATATTTTCCGATACATGGACTCATTATATGGCGACAAATAGTTTACATCTATAATATGAATACTTCTTTTTGGAAAATAGTGATACATGTTTTTGACTAAAAATGCAGCATCTCTAATTGTATTTTTCTTTACTTCATGTGTAACATCAACTATCTTTATATCCTGATACTCACGATATATGTGCGCCTTAAATATTGCCGTATAATTGTCGGAACTTCCCCAGTCGGTTGTTAAGGTTACTATATTAGAATTCATTCTTTTCTATTACTTTTCATGTTGCAAAAGTAATCAAAAAGTAAATTTATCGGTAAAATATTGCTCAAAATTATTCATCGTGTCCGAAAAACAGCTACGTCTG
>JAISDH010000510.1 GCA_031264975.1 Bacteroidales bacterium | reverse complement strand
ATTTTCAAAGAAGGTGAATTAGACGAAACAGTGGTTGTCCGGAAATTCCGGATAACCACTCAACATGGCGCTATCGCGGGTAAAACGCAAGAAATTTCGGTTAATGCTTACAATCTTGACGTTATTATTTCCGTAGGTTATCGCGTAAAATCGCAACAAGGCGCTCGATTCCGTCAATGGGCGACACAACACTTGAAAGAATACATCATTAGTCGTTCGACAGGAAAAACACAGATGCGATTAAACAGTCGGACGTCAGCATTGCAAAAAACTATTTGACTGAAAATGAAATAAAATTACTCGGGTTGTTAGTAGAACAGTATCTTGCATTTGCCGAAACGATGGCGCAACAACATACGCCGATGTATATGAAGGATTGGATTGAACGTTTGGATATTTTACTGCAACTCAACGGTCGGGAGTTATTAACCCATGCAGGTAAAATCAGCCACGAAGAGCCTTGCAAAAATCAGGCGAAGAATTTGAAAAATATAAACAGATACAAAAGACGCTGGAACATGAACAAAATCTGAAAGAATTAGAGGAAGATATCAAACGACTAAAAGATAACAAATAAATTATGTCATTGTCGACTAATGATTTGCGGATTTCTTCCGCTTACCCTTGATGATTTTTTCTTTGTGTTTTTTTGCGTATCTCAAAAAAAAATTAACCATGTAAAGGAAAATGTAGTTTGTATCAAAATTTTTATTATCTTTGCCCCCAAGTAAAAAGTATTGACAATTAAGGTTAACATCAAGTATTATATGATGTTAACTTTTTTTGTTCGCAAAGAGATAACAGAACTAAATAACTAATAAATTACAGAGACATGGATAAAATCAAATCTTTGGCGGATTTAAAGAAAAAAAGAGATGAGTTAAAAGCAAGTATCTCTCTTAGAGAAGATGGCGATAACGCAGAGCAAATAGTTCAAATTAAGGTAGCAATGTCTACGTGTGGGATTGCATCGGGAGCAAAACCGGTTATGGATGCTCTTATTGAATCATGTAGTTCATTAAATATTCGAGCTGTAGTAACGCAAACAGGATGTATGGGATATTGTTATGCCGAACCAACTGTCGAAATTACAAAACCCGGACATGAACCGATTGTTTTTGGTTATGTAACAGTGGAAAAAGCAAAAAATCTTGTTGAAAAATATATTGTCAACAATGAAATTCTGGAAGGAGTAATTCCTCAAAGTTATCAATCAATTGACAACGAAATTTAAATAAGGAGAAAAGAAATGGCTAATTATAAATATCACATACTAATATGTGGAGGAACAGGCTGTCGAGCTTCAAAAAGTGAAGATATCTCAGAAAATTTCAAGAGAATACTTGTTGAAAAAGGCTTAGATAAAGAGGTTCAGGTAGTCGAAACCGGTTGTTTTGGCTTTTGCGAAAAAGGACCTATCGTAAAAATGCTTCCGGATAATACATTTTATGTTCAGGTAACTTCGGATAATTGCGAAGAAATAATCAATGAACATATTGTAAAAGGACGCAAAGTAAAACATTTATTGTACATAGACCCTGATAACAAACACGAAGTATCAGATTCTAAACACATGAATTTCTACAAAAAACAATTACGGATAGCCTTGCGGAATTGTGGATTTATAGACCCTGAAAATATAGATGAATACATTGCCAGAGAAGGTTATGCCGCATTGGCAAGCGTTTTGGAACAGAATGACCCTGCTGCTGCTATTGATACGATTAAGAAATCAGGATTAAGAGGTCGTGGCGGCGGCGGTTTTCCAACAGGGCTGAAATGGGAAATTGCCAGTAAAAATCACGCAGACCAGAAATATATGATTTGTAATGCCGATGAAGGAGACCCCGGCGCATTTATGGATCGTTCCATTTTGGAAGGAGACCCGCACAGCGTGATTGAAGCAATGACAATAGGGGGATTTTGTATCGGAGCAACAAAAGGTTTGGTTTATATTAGAGCCGAATATCCGCTTGCGATTAAACGTTTGGAAATAGCTATCAACCAAGCAAGAGAATATGGTTTGTTGGGAAAAAACATATTGGATTCGGGTTTTGATTTTGATTTGGAATTACGTTATGGAGCAGGCGCTTTTGTTTGCGGAGAAGAAACCGCCTTAATCCATTCCATGGAAGGATTAAGAGGGGAACCCACTTTTAAACCTCCGTTTCCCGCTCAGGAAGGTTATTTGAAAAAACCGTCCAACGTAAATAATGTAGAAACATTTGCAAACATTCCTGTTATCTTTAACAAGGGCTGGGAATGGTTTTCTTCCATTGGTACGGAAAAATCAAAAGGAACAAAAGTATTTGCTCTTGCAGGACAAATCAACAATGTTGGTTTGATTGAAGTTCCAATGGGTATTACGCTCAGGGAAGTTATTTTTGAAATAGGAGGCGGTATTAAAAATGACAAGAAATTTAAAGCAGTTCAAACGGGAGGACCTTCCGGTGGTTGCTTGACTGAGTCATTTTTGGACACGCCCATAGATTATGACAATTTATTGGCAGCCGGTTCCATGATGGGCTCCGGCGGGATGATTGTAATGGATGAAACAAGTTGTATGCCTGCCGTTGCACGTTTTTATCTTGATTTTACGGTAGAAGAATCTTGCGGAAAATGTACTCCCTGCCGTGTAGGAAATAAACGCTTATGCGAAATTCTTGATAAAATAATCGGCGGTAAAGGTACTATGGAAGATTTGGAAATACTGAAGAATTTAAGCCAGGTCATTAAAGATACGGCGCTATGCGGATTGGGACAAACTTCTCCAAATCCTATTTTGTCGACAATTGACCATTTTTGGGATGAATATATTGCGCATGTATCAGAAAAAAGATGTCCGGCTGGACAATGTAAGGCAATGAAACGATATATTATTCTTTCCGACACATGTATAGGATGTACGGCGTGTGCAAGAGCATGTCCCGTTGGCGCTATTTCAGGCGAAAGAAAATCGGCTCATACAATTAATCAGGATTTGTGTATCAAGTGTGGCTCATGTTATGACAAATGTAAGTTTAATGCAATTAGTATTAATTAGAAAGGAGTATTTAGAATGGAACTTATAAAACTAACAATAGATAATAAACAAATTGAAGTAGCAAAAGGAACAACTATCCTCAAAGCTGCAAGAGCAAATAGAATTGCTATCCCAACACTGTGTTATTTTCAGTTGAAGGATATGAATATAACAAACAAACCGGCAAGTTGCCGTATTTGTGTTGTAGAAGTAGCGGGGCGCAAAAACCTTGCTCCGGCATGTATTACGGAATGTATGCCGGATATGGTAGTTACAACCAATAACATTAGAGTATTAAATGCTCGTCGCGCCGTATTGGAGCTGTTATTGTCAGACCATCCTACGGATTGTTTGGTATGTCCTAAAAGCGGAAAATGCGAATTACAGGATTTAGCTATTCGTTTTGGCATTCGTGAAATACCTTTTTCGGGGGAAAAATCTACACATAGAAACGACCAGTCTTTTGCGATAAACCGCAATATGGATAAATGCGTAATGTGTCGTCGTTGTGAAATGATGTGCAACAGTTTCCAGACTGTGGGCGCTTTATCGGCTATCAATCGTGGTTTTGAGTCGGTGGTTGCTCCTGCATTTGAAGAAGAATTAACGAAAACAGTATGTACGTTCTGTGGACAATGCGTTGCCGTTTGTCCTGTAGGGGCGTTATCGGAAGTAGACCATACCGGCAAAGTTATTCGCGCCATTAATGACCCGAAAAAAACGGTTGTTGTTCAAACAGCTCCGGCGGTTCGCGTGGCTATTGGAGAAGAATTTGGATTAAATCCCGGTTCAATCGCAACAGGTAAACTGACGGCGGCATTACGTCGACTTGGTTTTGATTATGTTTTTGATACGGATTGGGCGGCAGATTTAACGATTATGGAAGAAGGTACTGAGTTATTAGGTCGTTTGACAAAATACCTGGGAGGAGACAAGGACGTTAAGATGCCTTTGTTGACTTCTTGTTGTCCGGCATGGGTTAAATTTTTTGAACACCATTTCCCGGATATGAAAGATATTCCTTCAACGGCGAAATCTCCCCAACAAATGTTCGGCGCTATTGCGAAATCGTACTTTGCAGACAAGATTGGCGTTAAGAGAGAAGACATGATTGTAGTTTCTGTAATGCCTTGCCTTGCAAAAAAATATGAATGTGCGCGCGACGAATTTAAAGTGAACGGAAATCCTGATGTGGATTATTCTATTACTACTCGAGAATTGGCGGCATTGATTAAACAGGCAAACCTGGATTTCAAATCACTACCGGATGAAACATTCGATTCTCCGTTGGGAGAATCTACCGGAGCCGGCGCTATTTTTGGAACGACAGGAGGCGTTATTGAAGCTGCTGTACGAACAGCATACGAAATTCACACGGGAAAGGCTTGTCCTAAAATAGATTTTGAAGAATTACGGGGATTAGAGGGCATTCGTTCTGCAACTATTGACTTTGACGGATTGCCTATCAATATCGGTATTGCACATGGATTGAGTAATGCGCGAAAACTTTTAGAAGAAATTCAGGAAGGAAAAAATACATTTCATGCTATTGAAATTATGGCATGTCCCGGAGGATGTATTGATGGCGGCGGACAACCGCTTCATCATGGGAACAGCGATATTATTAAGGCTCGCTGGGAAGCCATTTATCAGGTGGATAAAAATATGCCGCTAAGAAAATCGCATGAGAATCCTTCTATCATAAAGATTTATGAAGAGTTTTTGAAAACGCCATGCAGTGAAAAAGCACATCATCTGCTCCATACTCATTATTTCGACCGTAATGTCAAGTTTGAAGTTGATTTAGATAAAACAGTTTAAAATATATTTAACACAATACATAAGGAGGTAATAAAGATGTCAAGTGTAAAGATAAAAATGCGACAGGATTATATTGATAAAATCAAAGAAATCTGTAAGAAATTTAATAATCAGGGTGGGGAATTGATTAATGTATTGCATCAAACGCAAAGCCATATCGGCTACCTGCCCGCAGAAGCGCAGGAATTAATCGCTAAAGAATTGCATATATCCGTAGCACAGGTATATGGCGTTGTTTCTTTTTATTCATTTTTTACGATGATTCCCAAAGGAGAATACCCTATTTCTGTTTGTTTAGGAACGGCATGTTACGTAAGAGGCGCAGAAAAGGTTTTGGACGAATTTAAGCGTTTGTTGAAAATCAATGTAGGCGAAACGACTCCGGACGGTAAATTTTCGCTTACTGCCCTTCGTTGTATAGGCGCCTGTGGATTAGCGCCTGTTATTATGGTGGGCGAACAAGTACATGGACGCTTAGCGGCGGAAGATGTACAAGGTATCTTGGACAAATACAAGAATTAGTTTTTCGGAATTTTTAGTATTTTCATAATATAGCAGGCTGATATT
>JAISDH010000105.1 GCA_031264975.1 Bacteroidales bacterium | reverse complement strand
AATACTACACGTATAGAATATAACATACCGGAAACAGGAGACGTTATTTTCTACGTACACAGCGTTAGCGGACAGTTGTTATATTCACAAACCATAGAAGCCGCAAGCGGCAAACAAAGCCTTGAACTAAACACAAGTTCTTTCGCTGCCGGTATTTACTTCTATTCGATAGAATACAAAGGTCAACGGCTGGTTAAACGCATGATTGTGCAATAAAGGAACATGGTACATAGTGCAAAGAAAAACGAGGGAGTAGAGTTTTACGTAAGCAAAGAGAATTGCTTACGTAGAACTCGCGAACTTGGATTAAAAAAGTTTTTCATTGTTGTTTGTTTTTAATGTTTTAAAAACATTATTAGTTTGGGGTTGCTCTGTAAAAAAGAGGAACCCCTTTTTTAATGATTAGTCGCCCCATTAATCTGTGATAAATGCAAAAAGAAAATAACTTTTATAGATTTGCAAGTGATTTGTTGTTATACTTTGAACAGTCTGGTTTTGAGCATTGCCTGTTAGGGCATTCATATCAATAGAACGGAAAAACAACAGAACCGCTTTATTGCCCGTCAGGGCATTCATCTCTTTTCCATTGAGATGCTTCCCCTACGGGGAAGAGGAGACAGGGGGTAGACGTTTTTCTATTGATATGGTTTCCCTAACGGGAAATGCATAAAAATAAACCGCGTACAGCATAGTAGATAGATTTGAAGTTATATGAAAGTGACTAATGGATTAATAGACGAGTGAACGAGTTTTCATTCTGCTTTCGTTGTCCGTAGTGTCTTTGCTATGTCTAAATCAAAAGCAAGCATCTATGCTTGCAAGCAAAGCCAGAGCTTTATTTTTAATCCGACAAAGTCCGGAGACTATTTCGAACAGAGGGCATTATTTTCTTTGAAAAGCGACATCAAAAACCATTGTAACTCAAGACATTTAAACTCTCCTCAAATCGACCCCAAAAAGGGTTATCCTTTTTTCAAAAAGGGTTATCCTTTTTTCAAAAAGGGATATCCCTTTTACTCAAAAGGGTTATCCCTTTTACTCAAAAGGGTTATCCCTTTTTTGAAAAAGGTTATACCTTTTTACCCAAAAAGATTATTCCTTTTTATCCAAAAGAAACAAGGCATAAAATATAAAGGAGAAAGGGCAAAGGAAAGAAAGCAAAACAGCGAACAAATAAACAAACGAACAAGGAAATAAAACAACAACTATTAATCGTTAATCACTGACTACTAACCGTTAATCATTAATCTCTATGTTCCGTATTTATGGAACGAATATTGTGATACATCCAACTTGATTATTTTGTATAGCAATATTTCAATAGATGCAAGTTGTTTTTTTGTTCACTATAAATGAAGATAAGTTCAATTCAGACAGTCATTAGAGATTTATTTACAGTGATTCACATTGTTCGCATTGTTTTATCAAACTTTATTTTTGTGAATAAATTCTTTGTAAAAGGGACTATACATTGGAATAAAAACTATACTTTTGCAAAAAGTAGATTGATACTAAATTTTAAAAAATATATACAGTAAGTTATGACAAGTAATAAATTCAAAACTGTTGAAAGAGACAGTGTTGCCGTCAAGTTTGTAGGAGATTCAGGAGATGGTATGCAGCTTACAGGTGCGTTGTTTTCCGACGCTTCGGCGCTAATTGGAAACGATTTGGTTACCTTTCCCGATTATCCTGCTGAAATTCGCGCTCCCCATAATACCGTGGCAGGGGTGTCCGGTTTTCAGGTACATATTGGAAAAGAAATACGTACCATTGGAGACAAATGCGATGTATTGGTAACGATGAATCCCGCTTCTTTGAAAGCAAATTTAAAATGGGTTAGCATGGGAGGTACCATTATCGCAGATATGGATTCCTTTACAGACAAAGCAATTGAAAAAGCAGGCTACACATGTAACCCATTGGAAGATGGTTGTCTGTCAAGTTTTAATATTATTCCGGCGCCCATAAGTTCATCGGCGAAAAGGGTAGGGGCAAGTTTTGGGCTTGATATAAAAGCGGCAGAACGTACCAAAAATATGTTTGCATTGGGAATGGTTGCTTTTATTTTTGAAAGAGATATTGAAACCATTTCAAAACTGATTAATACCAAATTCAAGAAAAAAGCAGATATCGCAAAGGCGAATATAGAGGTGTTAAAAGCCGGTTATATTTATGCCGAATCAATAGAGGCTATACATTCTCGTTATCATGTTGCTACCGCTAATTTACCCAAAGGAAGATACCGTAATATTGCAGGAAATACCGCTACGGCGTGGGGATTATTGGCAGCTTCGGAACGCTCAAAACGACCTTTGTTTTTAGGTTCCTACCCAATCACTCCCGCCACAGATATTTTGGTGGAATTGGCAAAACATAAATCTCTCAATGCAAAAGTAATGCAATGCGAAGATGAAATAGCGGGCATTTGTTCTGCCATAGGAGCTTCTTATGCAGGTTCATTGGCGGTAACAACTACGTCCGGTCCCGGGTTATCTCTTAAATCGGAAGCCATAGGGTTGGCGGTTATGACCGAGTTACCGATTGTAATTGTAGACGTTCAACGTGCAGGTCCTTCTACGGGGATGCCTACTAAATCGGAACAAGCCGATTTGTATCAAGCTCTTTTTGGGCGCAATGGAGAATGTCCCTGTATTGTTATGGCGGCGTCTTCTCCGCATGACTGTTTCATTTCCGCTTATATGGCTGCCAAATTGGCAATGGAATATATGACTCCTGTTATTTTGTTATCAGATGGTTATATTGGACAGGGTTCCGAATTGTTTCGCATTCCCAAGGTAGCCGACCTTCCTGCAATAACGCCTCCTATCGCAAAACCAAACGAAGAGAATTACACGCCTTATCGTAGAGATGAAAAAACATTGGTACGTAAATGGGCGCTTCCCGGTACGGAAGGGTTACGTCACAGGATAGGCGGCTTGGAAAAAACAGATATAAAAGGCGAAGTCTCAACAGACCCGCTTAATCATGAGAAAATGGTTTATTACAGAAATGAAAAAGTGCAACGGGTAGCAAACAACCTTCCCGAACAGGAAGTTATTGGCGATGCGGAAGGAGACTTACTCATTGTTAGTTGGGGTGGAACTTATGGACAAACATTTGTTGTTGTTAAAGAAATGCAAAAACAAGGGAAGAAAATAAGTTTGGCTCACTTCAAGTATATTATGCCTTTACCAAAAAATACAACAGAGATATTTAAAAAGTTCAAAAAAATATTAGTATGCGAATTAAACAGAGGACAGTTTGCGGATTATTTGCGAATGACCTACCCTGAATTTTCATACCAAAAGTTCAACAAAGTACAAGGATTGCCTTTTACGTCAGAAGAGTTAATAGAAAAATTCAATCAAATTATAGAGGAGAAATAAAAAATGAGTTACGAAACGATAGAAAGGTCAAGGGTAGCCTTGACAAAAGACGATTTTGCCAGCGACCAAATGGTTAAATGGTGTCCTGGATGTGGTTCCCATGCTATTTTGGCGGCATTGGAAAATGTGTTTCCGAAGATTGGCTATCGGAAGGAGAATTTTTGTTTGGTGTCCGGAATTGGTTGTGCATCCCGTTTTCCATATTACGTAAATACATACGGGTTTCATGGCATACACGGACGCGCAAACCCTATTGCTACGGGTATCACGGTATCTAATAGTCAATTAAGTGTTTGGGTAATATCAGGAGATGGAGATTCTATGGCGATTGGCGGAAATCACTTTATTCATGCTATTCGTCGAAATATTGATTTGAATATTCTATTGTTCAACAATCAGATATATGGTTTGACAAAGGGACAATATTCTCCAACAACGCCATTCGGAAATAAAACAAAGACGTCGCCGCAGGGAACAATTGAAGAACCCTTTGTGCCGGGTGAATTGGTGTTAGGCGCACAAGGAACATTTTTTGCCCGCGTAGTGGACAATAACTTGAAACTGATGCAGGAAGTAATGCTCGAAGCGGCGAAACACAATGGAACTTCAGTAGTAGAATTTTTACAGAACTGCGTTATTTTTAACGACGGCGCTCATACAACCATCACTAATCGAGATACGGCGGCAGAACATCAACTTATCCTCCGAAACGGGGAACCGATGATTTTTGGGAAAAACCGCGATA
The DNA here is from genome assembly GCA_031264975.1 of Bacteroidales bacterium. GTDB lineage: Bacteria > Bacteroidota > Bacteroidia > Bacteroidales > WCHB1-69 > JAIROC01. The sequence continues at coordinate 306 of JAISDH010000105.1, read as the reverse complement.
AGGGTATTATCTTGGGAGAACGGGGTTTGGAAGTTGTCAAAATTGGCGAAAATGGAATTAGGGAAGACGATATACTGATTCATGATATGTATCAGCAAGATTCAGGATTACATTTGATGCTGGCTAAAATGCACTTGCCCCAATATCCTATTGCATTGGGAGTAATACGTTCTACGGTTGCACCTACTTACGACCAGCTATTAGAAAAACAGGTTAAAGAAGCTCAACAATCCGCTAAAATCCGCAATGTAGACGACCTCTTAAACAGTGGCGATACATGGGAAATATAATGAAATAACAAATGAA